>CAVLCX010000008.1:0-6802 GCA_963661525.1 bacterium | reverse complement strand
GTTTTATATAATTTGATTTTTTTGTATTTTTACTCATTTTTTCACCTTCATTTCATGAAAACAGACTAAATTAACAAATTTATTTTTTCAATTTTTACTATGAAATTGTTTGTTTCATTAGTCTGTCTTCACACCAAACTTACAATATAGCCAAAATTACTTTCCGTTATTGCTCTTGCTTCATATTCTCATTATCGGTAGTATCTTCTTGTTTTTCTTTTTTATTCTTTTTGTTAGGTACAACGGTAGAATATGTAGATTTTAAAAATTTTGAATAACTTTTCATAATATTTTTCCTACAATTTTCAATTTCACCAATCAATTGGATTTTTAGCCATTGTAAGAATGCCTCGTTTTCATTGTTATTGAGTTTTTTGTCCTCAATAGAATATGTGCTTAATCTTTCACCTAACTCGTTAATATCACTGATAATAGAATTATAGTATTCTTTTTCAGCATCAATACTATCAAGAAGTGTAGTACGATATTTTACAGCAACGAGATATTGTAATTCCGTATAGAATTGTTGTAATTGCTCTGATACATTCATTTTACTTGTCACCTCTTTTTTTAATAATTATTTGCTCGTTTTCTAATTTCTTCGATTCGACCAAATACTCTTCCGGTTTCATTGTCTTTTTTTCCTATTGTCACGAGTACAATGTCTTTTTTGTTTGGAATTTCGTCAAGATTTATTATCTTACACAAAACATCAATACCTGTTTTGAAGTCTCCAATTTGTACATAACATGCTCCGTTTTGGATATTAGAAACTGTTCCTGCAAGAGTATCGCCTTCATTATAATACTGCATATTTCGTATCATCATATTTTCTTTTGCTTCTTTAATTGACACTCTCATCTTGATTTTCTTGTTTTCTTTATCTATCGTTAATTCCATAATTTTGACCGGTACTAAATCACCAACCGAAATAACAGATTTTAAATTTTCAACAAATCGCCATTCAACATCTCTTGCATATACATCTGTTAGTAAGCCAAACACTTCAAGCCAAACAACGCTTTTGCTGACGGTAACAACACGAGCTTGTGGAAACATATCTTTTTTACTTTCGAAGATTTTTTCCATTGCCGATTTACCGTTTGAATCACTTTTGAAATAATATCTGTCTTTGATGTATTCCATTGCCATAAATCTGTTTCCGGCTGCTCTTTTTGTTTTGACATCTATTCCGATAATAACTACATTTATAGTTGAAAAAGTCATATTGCTGATAAATTTAGCATACTTAGCTTCTTTTTGTTGATTGTTAAGTCCTTCAAATTCTTTTGGATTAAAGCCCATTTGGTCAGCTTTAACAAGTATAATCCAGTCTTTATATTGGCACATAGCACAAACTCTATATTCCGGCGTTGATCCGTTCATATTATGTTTTGCACCAAGAACTTTACAAGTGATAAACTTCTTTTTGCTTTTTGTTGCACTTTCAAGAGATTCATTTAATACTTGGTATACAGCTATTTTTTCTCTTTCTTCGTCAAATGCTGTATTTGCGCCTTCCGGCACTTCAACAATTTTTTTCATAATCTTAATCCTTTCAATTATCGTTATTATTACTAAAGTCAAAATTTCCAAAAATGTCTTCTGCCTCTTTTTTTATATCCAATTCTACATTTTCATCTTCGATTTCATCAAGTGATTTACTTATTGCATTTAATTTATTCTGCATTGTGTTTCTTGACATTATCTTTTTTTCATTTTTTGACTTTGTGGTTTTTTTGTTAGTTGATTTATTTTTTGAGTTTGTTAGGTTAGGAATTGTATCTTCTTCATCACCGAGTAATGTAGAAAATATATCATTTTCATTTGTATTTATTTCATCAAGAGTTTGTTTCTCTGTTATTAGCTTAATTTCGTTTTCATGTTCATCTTCTGTATTTATAAATTCTTCTGTATTAGCTATTTTTTCATTTTTTAGGTAATCATCAAAATTGATTGCCTGCTGCGCAAATCCTTCAAAGAAATCATCTTCATCTTGTTTCATCATTTCTTTTCTTCGATTTTCTCGCTCAATAGCTTTTTCCTGAATTAGTCTTTCTCTTTCTTTTTCTTCCGCTTCTTTCTTTAAGCGTTCTTCATTTCTTCTGATTTGTTCCTTTGCATCATCAATTAATTTTTGTTTCCATTCAGGAACATAATCTTTTATTTTTGCTATTTTTAAATCCTTTGCAAATGGATGCTTTGAATAGTCAAATTTTTTACACTGATATACAGATTTTGTACCTCTGATAAATATAAGCAAATCTGTATTTTTAATTGACTTTACCTCATCGGCATTCATTACTGTTCTTTGACCTATTGATTTTACTTCCTTATAATTCGGATCTTGATTAAGTACCATTACATTTCTCGCATAGGTACTGTTTTGTGTCGTTACTTCTATACTCGCTATACCTGTTAACTTACTTATGTATTCTGCAGTTGTATAGTCATTACAACCAAGGAATACTGTAAAGTCACAGTCGGAGAATATTTCTTCATGCATTCCGTTAGGATAACGGTTCATCAATTGAGGTAAGTTTTGAATGATTATTGTTGTGTATATCAATCTACTTCTTACTGTACTTAACTTTCGGTTGAAATCCGGTATCTCACCTATATTTGGAAATTCGTCAAGCAACATATGTATTGGTAAGGTAGTTGGATCACCTTTTTCATCTCTGTTTTCATCTATGTATTCAATAAGCTTTATGAATGCCATAGTCCAAAACAATACTGCTAAATAGTCAAATGTTCTGTGTTGGTCTGATGTTATAACAAAGTATGCACACTTTTCCTTTGCAGGCTTTGTCATATCAATTTCGCTTGACCCAGTCATATTTCTGATTCTTTCATCCTGAAATACATCAATCATAATGCCAAGTCCGTTTATTATTTGACCCTTTACTGTTTCTGAACTTTGATTAAATATATCAAATGCTCTTCTTGCTACCGATTCATCATCTGCATCTGAAAATTTTAATGCAAGCTGTTCAATCGTACTTCTGCTTATGAAATCATATATCTTACCAAGACTATCCATATCATTCAACATCAAACAAGATTTCAACACATTCATTGCGTTATCGCTCCAATACTTTTCTCCGTTTTCATCTGCATTATTAACAATGGTAGATGCAAATATTTTTGCGTATACACTTGATATAACTTTTCTTTGTGTCTTATCTGATGAATTTCTTAATATTTCTAATGGATTGAATGTATCATAGTCCTCAACCTTTAATTCGTTTATTGGATTCCAGCTATCGCTGTGATCCTGCTTGATAAGGTTAAACATTCTTACATCATAACCGTTTTCTTTAAGACGATTATATGTCTTTTCATATATTTCGCCTTTTGGATCTGTTATCATTATCGAATCCCCATGTACTATTGCTTGAAACACTTGATTCATTATAAGTGCTCTTGTTTTCATAGTACCCGGTGAGCCAATAGCAAGAATGTTTCTATTTCTTGTATTATTGGTCATATCATCTCGTGACCATTTTTTTCTTTTTGCTTTTTCTTCAAATTCTTCTGATGTAGGTATTGATACTACCTTTCCATCATAGGTTTGTCCTAATATGATTCCATGTGTTTCTTCTATCGGTTTGAATTCCAATATATCTTCCAAATCTTCTTCCGTCATTTTCTCTGCTGAACCATACGGCTTTTCTTCTGAATATTTGAAAGGTATATCAATATTATCCTTACCTGTTTCTTCTTTAACACGAGGTTTAACACCATATATCCACAACAGGCACGCTGCCACTATTGTCAATAACAGGCAAATGAAACCTCTTACGCTTGTACACCATTGCAACATTGCCTTTGGACTCCAAGACAACATATACCATGGTATGCCCTCACCGCTTCGTATTTTCCCAAAGTGAATTGCTTGATACAGCGCTTCACTCATTATTCCTGAAACATACAATAAAACTATTATGCTTAATACTGTTTTTACTGGATGTTTCATTACAAACTCTTTTATTTGTTTTATTTTTTTCTTGATTTTATTTCCTAACTTTTTTTCTTCATCTTTCATCGGTTTCCTTTCATTTTATTTTTATTATTTGAGTACCTACTGACCTAACAGGTTTTATTTGTTTTCTATTCACGCCCTTTCATAAAACAGATTTTTAGAGTACCTATTCATTAACTCTTGCTTTAACATATTCAAGCAATTCACTTTTCTTTAAATACCTAAATTCTATATTTTCGTATTTTGAAAATAATCTGTTATACAGTTTTTTGTTAAAATCACATCCGTAAATTACAATCTTTCTTTTTTCATTCAAATATCCGTTTCGCATTGCTTTTACATTCACAACAATACCTTTTAATTGGTTAAGTTCCTGTGTTACTATTTCAAAAGCAATTTCTTCGTCAGTCTCATAAACAGTATTTCCGTATTTCTTCGTTGTGAAGTGCCTATTTGGATTCAATTCAATTATGCATTTTTGTGTTAAATGTTCCAAATTGCTATGTTCATTTGATTTTCTCACATTACTATAAAGTAGAAAATTTAAAATGTATGTTTGCTCCGGCGAGTTGTACACAAAATATTTCAGATGCTCAAAATCGTAATAAGTACCTGATACATCAAATATTCGATTCGTATTTCGACTGTACTTTGTTTCAAGTACCTTCTTTTCGAGTTCCTGCTCATTTGGCACATCAATGTATTTGTTAATTGTTTCAACATTCTTAGCAAGTAAAATTGAATCTCCGATTTCATTTTCATTGATATTCTGTGTAGTACACAAAGCAGTAACTAAATTTTCCTCTTGTGCCGTTATAAGTCTAATGTTGTATTCCTGAACATTGTAAAAACGGAAGTATCTGTTCGGCGTTTTCCATAAACCGTAAACTCTCGTACCCTTAATTGCTAACAAAATCTTCTTATTGATTATCTTTGAATTTTTTAACGCAAACTGTATCTTTTGTCGATTCAAATAATTTTTGAATTTATCATCTGCACTTTCACAAAATGCTCTAAAAAATAATTCACATTCAGCAGTGTAATACAATGTTCGTTGTTTAGTGCTTGCTTTTTTACCTTCTGCTAATTGATTCGTTTTTATATCATTGATTGTCATTGCTTTTTTGCCAAGTTCTGTTGTAATAATCGTATCTTTTTGATTTTTTGTTAGCCCTGATGTGTTAAGTGTTTTTATTTTTTGAACAAGATGTTTTTCCGACATATGCCTATATGTAGTATTAAACTTTTCTTCATTTTCAAAAAATGGATATGCACTTATTATCATTGTCACATTACTTGGTAAGAAATGATATTGACCAATCACATAAAGTAAATTTTTGCGATACTGTGATGTAATCTTCATATTTTGTATCATAACATTCAACCTCACTCTTTCAATAATTTTTTCTCACGCTTTTTTCTTGATTAGTAGCGTGAGTTTAATTATTTTTGATAGTTATTTTGGTTTTTATTGGTTTTATACTTTTGTGTTGATTTTTAAGACTTAATCGCTACCTCGTTCAAGAAATGCTATTTTTGCCCTATTTTTGCCCTATTTTAAAGGAAAAATCTGGGTATTTTTACCTTTCTGATTTTGAATGGTAAAAATTTCTTAAAAATACCCACTTTTGAAATAAAAACTCAAAAAAATTCGTTAATTTTTTAATCAATTTCAGAGCAAAAACTTTCAAAAACAGATTCATTCGGAAGAATAAAAATTTCGGTAAAAGTAGAAATATTTTTACGAGAGAAGTAACAAAAATCAATCCAAGAATCATCAATATCTATCGAAAAATTTTTCAAAATTTCATCAGAAATTCTCTTATATGAATAGTTATCCGTGTCAGGAAATTCCGATTTGATATACTTTTCACCATAATTATTTACATAAACAATTGTTAATTTATCGCTATTGATTTTATTTATTTTGTTTTCTGATAAGAAATTTTTTATTGCTAATGAAATAATTTTTGAATCATATTCAACATCTTCGATAGATTTAATTGTGTAATTTTTTTTACGAGATTCATCAAAAAGTTTCACTTTTTTGTATCGTGCAAACGGTTTTATAATTGGCATTTTGATTTTTAAGCCGCCGTTTTTTAATGTTGAAATTGATATATCATATAAAGATAATTCCATATCGTCTATCTTTTTCAAAACTTGATTTTGTTCTTTAGGATGATTGATGGTCCAAATAGGATCTATTGTAACGGAAGATAAATTACGCAAATTCAGTGCCATTAAATCACTGTTATATAGTGCTTCAATCATGTTTTCATCGTAAGATTTTTTATCATTTTCATTGATATTTTTTTGACATTCATCAAAATAAAATTCAATTTTTTTCAATCTTTCACGATTTTTCTTCAATGATTCATTAAGCCTATTTTTAAAATTTTCGCTTATCATTTGTTTTGTATCCTGTTGTTTTTTTGAAATTCAAGAGTGGTTTTTTTAAAGTCGTATTGACAAGGAAGAATATAAATTTCTGTAAATGTTTCCTTTCCGCTACGAGATTGAATGATAGTATCAACCACTGAACCAATTTCTTCATACTTTAATACAGAACAAATTACATCTGTTAATGCTTTATAAGCATAATTATTTGAATCAGGAATACGGATGTTATCATACTTTTCACCATAATGATTGATAAAAACAAGAGACATATGTTTGTATTTTTCTTGGTCGATATTATTATCATCGAAGAAATTTTCAAGTTCTTTTTGAATCAAATATAATTGAGAAAAAGTTTTGTCAATTGCATTTACAATATATGGGCGTTCAATATTTTTGGGATATAGCTGTAATGTG
>CAVLCX010000007.1:0-19409 GCA_963661525.1 bacterium | reverse complement strand
GTTTTTCCTCTTGCAACGCTCGTCAATCTCATTTCCGACTTTAAATGTGACATCACCTGAAAGAAGCAAAATTGCACACTCGTTATTTTCTTCAAATATTTCAAGTGTTTCGCCCTTTTTTAATTTTTTTACATAAATGTCCATCAGCATTTCGGAGTTAATGCCATTCATTTCGCAAAGAACTTTTTTGCCGTTTTCGTCATATTCGGGTTTAAATAACATAAACAAATCTCCTTTAAAAATTATTTTTTGTGTTTAAACTTTTTGGTTATTGCAATAAAAATTGAAACAAACGCAGTTACTCCTGCTATTGAAGCCGGAACTATGTATAACTGCTTGTTTTGCTCAAGTGCGTTTATATTTACACCAAGCCTTGTTAAAACGCTTTGTGCATTTGCCTTTGTTGTGGATACTTCAATATGGGTGGCAACAACTTTTCTGCTTTCGGCATTTTCCATAGTTGTTACTTCACCCACAGCGTCGGTTACAACAAAGTCGCACTGTGCGTATAAATCATCATTGGCACATACTACAACTGTTGCAGTACCGTTACCGATAGCTGTTATATTACCGTTTGCGCCGATTTTAATTATACCCTCTTGGTCACAAAAATAACCTACTACCGCATTTGTATTTTGCGGCTCAACACTGTATTCAAGTTTTACGGTATCACCCACCTGCAAATCATATTTTGAAGCGTGAATTTGAAGGTCTGTAAGGGTTGAAGCTTCACTTTGAGTTGATTTGGTTGTTGAAGTAGCTTCGGTAGTAGTTTCGGTAGCTTGGCTTGAAGCAGTGGTTTGTGTTTTTTTGGAAGTGGTTTGTTTCGCTTCTGCAGTAACTTTTTTGGTAGTGGTTACTTTCTTGGTGGTTGCTTTTTTAGTTGTGGTCGGCTTTTTTGTGGTTGCCGGCGCACTGCTGCCGGAAGCCGAAGCATAATTTGGCGAAGCATACCCCATAATTGCACTGATGTTATTATAAGGTTTTGAACCTTTTTCCGTATATTCCCTGGCTTTAACTTTGCCGGAGCAGTTACCCTCAACTGTATAAACCGTTTTGCCTGATGTGTAGTTGACTATGCCCACATGGTCGCACGAGCCGCTGCCCGTCCAATCAAAAAATACAAGGTCACCGCTTTTAGGTGTGTATTTTGATGGGGAGTAATAACGCCCTTTATCTTTAAACCAGCTAATCATACTGTTGCAGTTGCCGCCGCGCGGAATAATATTTCCGTTTAAAGTTACATTGTTTGCCTGCCCGACTTGGTTAAAGCACCAAAGTACGAAAGTGGTGCACCAGCCGCCCTGATAGCCATACCAATCACCGTATTTTGAATATGTTGATGTGCCGGTATATCCCACTTCTGCACTTGCGGTATTTACTACGGCTGACCTAAGCTCATCTTCGCTTGCGGCAAATGAAGTTATAGGTAAAAGCGAAGCCAACAAAAAGCAAATTGCAACTATGATTACATTCAAACTTTTAAATTTTTTATTCATAAAGAAGATACCTCATATGGTATGTAAACATCGAATTCTAAATATAATTATATACATAATATTTAAAATGTCAATTTGAAATTTTATACAATATGTTGAAAAACAAGGCAAAATAGTGTATATTAAATTAGTAATGAAAATTTGAGAGGTGCATTATGGAAAGGCTTAAAGATTGTAATTTGGAGCATTGCACACCGGAAGAAGTAGGTGTAAACAGCAGCACGATAACAAGTTTTATAGAAGAAATAAATGAAAACAAATTGGGACTGCAAAGCTTTACTGTTGTAAGGTACGATAAAGTGTGCGCGCAGGGCTTTTTTAAACCGTATAATAAGGATATACCGCATGTTCTTTACTCAATGAGTAAAAGTGTAACCTCAACTGCCGTCGGCTTTGCGGTGAGCGAGGGACTTTTAAGCCTTAATGACAGGGTGGTTAAATTCTTTCCTGAATATTTGATGAGCAAGCGTCCCTTTAACAGAATGCTTACAGTAAGAATGTTACTTACTATGCATTCTGATAAGCTTATTACCGTACTTGATGATAAGGGCGGTACGGATTGGGTGCAAAACTTTCTCAATGCACCGTTTCTTCTTCCGCCGAATACAAAGTTTAATTACATAAGTGAAAATACATCAATGCTTTCGGCCATAATTACAAAGGTTACGGGTATGAGTGTTATTGATTACCTTTATCCCCGTATTCTTGAACCGCTTGGGATTGAAAAGCCGTTTTGGGAATCTGACGGGCAGGGTAATAATGCAGGCGGCTGGGGCCTTTATATGAAAAGTGAGGACCTTGCTAAATTCTTTTTGCCTTATATTCACGAGGGTAAGTGGAAAGACGGAACACAGATTATTCCTGCCACTTGGGTTAAGGAAGCTACAAGAAAGCAGGTTGATTCCGTATCAGACGGATATATTGATAACATGATGGGATACGGTTACCAATTTTGGCGAAATCCTATTCCTAACAGTTACAGAGCCGACGGACTTTTCGGTCAGCGCTGCTTTATGTTTCCCGAATATGACGCACTTGTTGTGCTTAATTGCGGTGAAGCGGAAGACTACAAGGTTATGAAAGTATTTTGGAAGTATTTTCCTGAATGTTTCGGCTATGGTACATTGCCTGAAAACAAGGCGGAATATCAAAAAATGCTTGATACAATTGATAATTGCAGTGTTGAAGATTTGCCTAAAGGCAAGCGCAATTTTAAACTTGAAGAAAAAATATCAAACAGACTTATTAAATGTAAAACAAGCGAATTTGTTTCCGTTGTTTCAATTACAATTACACAAATGTGGTTTAATAAGCCGGGTGAAATCAATGAAATGATGCTGACTTTTGATGAAGATAAGCTTCACTTTTATTGGAAAGAAAAAGAGTATGAAAATACTATTGATGTAGGCTTAAACGGGGAGTATGAAGTAAGCAAAATCAAGCTTGGTGATGTTATATATCACACATATTCAAAGGCTGCTTGGAATGAGGACGGTACGCTTGACTTATGGATTCGTCCTATTGAAACAGCACATGTCAAAAAGTTCAATTTTAAGTTTAATGATGATGACACCGTTAAGATTACAAATGATATGAACCCGACTTTGCAAGACCTTGTTGTTTACTATATGACTTTTACGGGAAATCCGGTAGGCAGTATAGGCGAAGAAGTAATTAAAGAATCGGTTGAAAAGCTTGGCTTGCCGATTATTGAGCCTGATTTTAAGGGCAAATTTGTTGAAGAAAAAGAATAATCAAAGTTTAAAAACTGTCTTATCATACGGTAAGGCAGTTTTTTATTACAAAATTGTAATAGAAGAAAAATATTATATATGCTATTATATAAATATAATAACTATTAAGGTGATATATATGGATATATTTTTACTTGAAGATGATGAAGCTATCGGAATAGGGCTTACTTACTCGCTTGAAAATGAAGGGTATAAGGTTACGCTTGCAAAAAGTATTAAGCAAGCAGAAAAAATTATTGATGAAAAAGTATTTTCGCTTTATATTCTCGATTTAACCTTGCCTGACGGAAGCGGATATGATATTTGCAAAAAAGTCAAAGCAAAAGGGGATTTGCCTGTAATATTTTTAACTGCGTATGATGATGAAGTTAATGTAATAATGGGTTTTGAACTCGGTGCGGATGATTATATTTCAAAACCTTTCAGAGTTAAAGAGCTTATGCTCAGAATAAAAAGTGTTATGCGCCGATATTCAAAAGAAACGAGTGACGGAATAATTACAATAAATAACCTTAAAATAAACACTAATGAAGCAAAAGTATATAAAAACGGTGAAGAAATTGTGTTAACAGCTATGGAATACAGGCTTCTTTTAATTCTTTTAAGTAACCGCGGAAAAGTGCTTTCACGCACAGCACTTCTTGAAAATATTTGGGATGTTGCAGGTGATTTTGTGGAGGATAACACACTTACTGTTTATATAAAAAGGCTGAGAGATAAAATTGAGGAGAACCCGACTAAACCCGAATTTATAAAAACAATTCGCGGGCTTGGGTATGTGATTGAAAAATGATGAATAAAGATGCAAAACTGACTTTAATATTCGGCGCGATTTTTACACTTGTATCAGCGTTAATATGCCTGTTTTTAAACAAGTGGGCGGGTATTATCTGCTTGGCGCTCGGTATACTTTTAAGCGGTGTATATATTTATAATATCAAAAAAAGAAACGATAAAATAAACGAGCTTAATAATTATCTGTCACTTATGTGTTCGGGTAATTTTGAGCTTGATATTATGGATAACACCGAAGGTGAAATGTCAATTCTTAAAAATAATTTATACAAGATTATGACTCTTTTAAAAACGCAGAATGACGAACTGAAAAAAGATAAAATTCACCTTGCAAATTCGCTTGCGGATATTTCACATCAGCTTAAAACTCCGCTTACATCAATGATGGTGATGACTGATTTGCTTAAAGACGAAAAGGGGGAGGACAAGCGTGGTGAATTTATAAATATTATTGAAAATCAGCTTGATAAAATGAAGTGGCTTATTACAAATCTTCTGAAAATATCAAAGCTTGATGCCGGCACAACCGAATTTAAGCACGAAAAAGTGAGTATGAAATCTGTTTTAAATCGAAGTTTAAAACCTTTTTATGTAACCTGTGATATAAAGCAGATTGAAATTATAAATATTGCGGAAGATTTTGATTTTATCGGTGATTCAAGCTGGACGGGTGAAGCAATAGAAAATATTATTAAAAACTGCATTGAGCATACGGATAAAAAAGGTCATCTTAAATTTTACTGTGAAAAAACAAATGTTTTCAATTCCCTTTTTATTGAAGATGACGGGTGCGGTATTGCGCCGAATGATTTGCCGCATATTTTTGAACGCTTTTATCACGGTGAAAATTCATCAAGCGAAAGCGTGGGCATAGGTTTAGCACTTGCAAAGACCGTGCTTGAAAAAGAAAAAGGCGATATTATGGTGAAATCTGAACTTGGCAAGGGCAGTGTTTTTGAATTGAGGTTTTATAAAACGATAGTTTAAAATGACGAAATTGTAATTTAAAAGTCACCCGATTGTAAGTTTGAATTGATATTATGGACTCATCGAAAGGAGATAACTACTTATGAAAATACTTGAAGTTACAAATTTATGCAAAACTTACGGTAAGGGCGACACTATGGTAAAGGCACTTGATAATGTGTCTTTTTCAGTAGAAAAAGGTGAGTTCGTAGCAATTATCGGGCCGAGCGGTTCGGGCAAATCAACACTTCTTCACATTCTCGGCGGTGTGGATGTGCCTACAAAGGGCAGTGTTGTTATTAACCAGACGGATATTTCAAATCTTGATGAAACAGCGCTTGCTATTTTCCGCCGCAGGCAAATAGGTTTGATTTATCAGTTTTATAATCTTATTCCTATTTTAACAGTTAAAGAAAATTTGACTTTGCCGCTTCTTCTTGACGGCAGAAAGCCGGATGAAAAGCAGATTTCCGCTCTTGTTAAAAGGCTGGGGCTTGAACACAGGCTTGACCATTTGCCAAATCAGCTTTCAGGCGGTCAGCAACAGCGTGTATCAATCGGGCGTGCACTTGTAAATAATTCTGCGCTTATGCTTGCAGATGAACCTACGGGAAATCTTGACAGCGAAAACAGCAAGGAAATTATTTCACTTTTAAGGCAATTTAATAAGGAATTTAACCAGACTGTAATTATAATTACCCACGATGAAAAAATTGCAAATTCGGCAGACAGAGTAATTACCATTGAGGATGGCAAAATCACCGGAGATGAGGTGAGGATAGGTTGAACATCGTAAATAAACTGACTTATCGCCATCTGAAAGAAAACAAGGGAAGAACCGTAGTTACAACACTTGGTATTTGTGTTTCTGTGGCAATGATTACCGCTGTTTTTGTAGCAATGGCTTCATTTTTAAATCTTTTTGGTGAAATCGGCAAAATTTCATCAGGAAATTGGGACGCGTATTATTATTATCTTAACCAAAGTCAAATAGAGCAGGTTGAAAAAGACAGCAGAATTTCAAAAGTCGGCTTAAAGTACGGCAGTGAAAATATGTCATTTCAAATTAAAAATCCAACCTCTTATAAAAGAGGCACGGCTGATATGATTATCGGCGATAAATCATATTTTGAAATGGTACTTACGGGCGACTATGACGGAAAAGTACCGGCTAATGAAAATGAAGTTGCGGTTGAAAAAGACTTCCTTGATAAAAACGGAATGAAAAATGCCAAAGTTGGTGACAAAATTGTTTTAACCCAAGGGCAAAGGCAACTTGATGACGGAAGCTATGTTACAGGCAGTCATTTTGATAAAGGCGAAAAATTTGTACCGTCAGATGATGAAAAGGAATACACAATTACAGCAATTCTTCATACAAATCCGGCAACAAAATACAGCAGCGTTTGGCGCGGTATCAGCGAAGATGAAATAAAAAACGGTGATATTTGCGCATATTTCACCCTCACAAAGCAGGACAGCAGCGCTTACAGCACGATAGAAGCTATTCAAAAAGATTATAAAATCGGCGGTTACCAAGCTAATGAAGATGTGCTTGCTTCTTATCTTTCGGGGCAAAAGGGCGGTTTTCTTGTTACAATGCTTCCGATTGTTTTAGTCGTTTTAATTCTTATTGTTATTGCGTCGGTAATGCTTATTTACAATGCTTTCGGTATGTCACTTTCAGAACGGGTAAGGTATCTCGGTATGCTCGCGTCAGTAGGTGCAACCAAGTCGCAAAAGCGAAAGAGTATTTATTTTGAGGGTGCAATTTTAGGCGCAATCGGAATACCCGTAGGTATTTTAGCCGGTATTTTGGGAATTGGCATAACGCTGAAGTTAGTAGGCCATAAAATTATTTCAACCGGTATGATTGTGGGTGTAAGCGACAGCAATATGCAGATGAAAACAGTTGTACCTGCTTGGGCAATCATAGGTATAATTCTTGTAAGTATATTTACTATTTTCATTTCAGCTTTTATTCCTGCAAGAAAGGCGTCAAAAATCACTCCGATAGACGCAATTCGCCAAAGGCAAGAAATTAAAGTTAAGCCTAAAAAGCTCAAAGCACCTAAATATATCAAAAAAATATTTGGATATGAGGGAGAACTTGCTTATAAAAACCTTAAGCGTAACGGTAAAAAATCAAGACTTATCACTGTTTCAATTGCACTTTCAATAGTTCTTTTTATAAGTTGTAATTATTTTTGTGGTATGTTTATTCAGGCAAGCGGGTATGAAAAAACCATTCCTTATCAGATTTCCACAATAATCAGCTTGGAGCATAAAAAAGACCTTGAAGACGCGCTTGATAAAATGCAAAATGTAGATAAATACTATGTTGATATGGTTAATTCAAACTATTCTTTAGGTAAAAAAGGTAATTTGAAAGATACAGATATAAAGAATTTATCACATTATAATTCATCATACGCAAAGCTTTTTGAAAACGGCAGCGTTACAACGGTAATTCATTATATTGATGACAGCGAATTCAACAAACTTTGCCAAAATAACGATATTGATTATAATTCATTTTACGGTAAAAATGTAAAATGCCTGCTTTTAAATAATCTTACCCATAAGCAAGATACATCAAAGGTGTTTAATAACAGCGTTATCGGTCAGCATATTACAGAAAGAGATGAATTTGTAAGTGAGGGTGATGAACCGCTTGATTTTGAAGTTGGCGGACTTGTAAAGTATGATAAAAATAGCCTTCCTTGTTCCTTTGTTCCGGCAAATGTTGTCGGTGTATTCGTCCCTTATTCGCAATATGTAAATGTAGTTGAAAAAGGTTTAGAACCAAATGATATAAGCCTTACTATATGTATTGAAACAAGTGAGCATAAAGAGGTTGCAGAAAACCTTACAACACTGCTTAACGAAAATGATTTCGGCGGCAATTTTGTTTCGGATAATGTTGACTCACTTGAAACTATGAATACTGTTATATTTATAATTCAGGTATTTGTTTACGGATTTATTACACTTATTTCGCTTATTACAATTGCAAATATCATCAATACCATTTCTACAAATATTGCACTTAGAAGAAAAGAATTTGCAATGCTGAAATCAGTCGGTACTACACCTAAAGGCTTCAGCAAAATGGTTAGCCTTGAAAGTGTATTTTATGCACTTAAAGCAGTGATTTTCGGCGTGCCGATAAGTGTTTTAATAAGTGTAGTGCTTAATAAGATGCTCGGCCAAAGCACAATACCGTATCATTTTGATATTAAACTTTATTTAAGTGTTATTATCGTAGTATTCGTTCTTATTTCAATAACAATGATTTATTCGGTAAGAAAGCTTAAAAGTGATAATATTATTGAAACATTAAAAGAAGATATTAGTTAAAAAAAGACTCTCCTTCAATTATGAAGGAGAGTTTTTAACTATATGGAATCTTATAATGGATGAGTTATATTTTAATATTTAACCGGGCTTGACGCTAAATATTTATTAACCATAAGTGCTACTTTGAACACGATAGCGTCATCAAATTCTCTAAGGTCAAGGCCTGTAAGCTTTTTGATTTTTTCAAGCCTGTAAACAAGTGTGTTTCTGTGAACGAAAAGTTTTCTTGAAGTTTCGGAAACATTGAGGTTGTTTTCAAAGAATTTTTGAATTGTGAAAAGAGTTTCCTGGTCAAGTGATTCAATTGAACCGCGCTTGAATACTTCTTTCAAAAACATATCGCAAAGAGTTGTAGGAAGCTGATAAATAAGCCTTGCAATACCGAGGTTTTCATAGCTGATAATAGTTTTTTCGGTATCAAATACTTTGCCTACTTCAAGTGCAACCTGCGCTTCTTTAAACGAATGTGCAAGCTCCTTAATACCTGTTACGCAGGTGCCTATTCCGATAACGGCATTGAAGTAAAATTCAGATAAAAGTGTATCGTTAATTGAACGGGCAAGCTTTTCAAGGTCTTTAATATCAACATTCGGCCTTACTTCTTTAACAAGTGCAATATCACTTTCGTTAACATTGATTACGAAATCCTTGCTCTTATCAGGGAAGAAGTTTTGAATAATATCGAAAACAGAAATTTCTGTTTCCTGGGTTGTCCTGATTAAAAATACAACCCTTGAAGCGTCATTGTTAAAATGAAGTTCCCTTGATTTAATATAAATATCGCCGGGCAGAATATTATCAAGTATTACATTTTTTACGAAGTTTGACCTGTCAAATTTTTCATCATTGTTTTGCTTGATTTGGTCAAGAGCAACTGCAATAAGTGCGGAATAGTGGTGAGCAAGTTCATCTGTTCCATCTACAAATACTGCATATTCGGGGCGGACAAGAACATCAAAAGTAGTGTAAGTTGCATTATCAACACAAGTTTGAGTTGTGCCGAATACACCTGATGATACTACACCCTTGCGAACTTCACCTATTAAGCCGAGTTCACTGCATGCAATAACCGTACCTGTTTCGTCAACAACACCGATTGTTCTGTCTATTGCTTCACGCATTTGATTTACTATTCCTTGGAATAATCTGTTTGGCATTATATTCACCTCTCTGTTTGGTTGGGCAGTATGCACAAAGAAATATTGCACAAAAAGTATATGCCCCACTTGTTGATATTATACAAGAAGTTTAATCATATTGCAACCATTTTAACAAAAAAAGTTGCAATTTTTTGTGCAAGTTGTAAATCTCGGGTGAAACTTTCCACAAGAGATACTATATATTGTTGTCAAAATGAATAAAACACATAGTTATTGATTTTTGCCAAGTAAAGAAACTTCCTCTTTTGTAAGATATTTACATTCGCCCTCTTTTAAATTTTCATCAAGGCACAATGCACCCATTTTTATTCTTTTTAATTCAAGTACCGTAATTTTGAAATGGGAAAACATACGCTTGACTTGGTGGTACATACCCTGTTTAATTACCACTTTTGCAGTTTCAAAGTCACCGCCCACCGCTTCAAGCTTTGCCGGTAGGCATTTTTCATCTTTAAATTCAATGCCTTTTTCAAATTCTTTTATTATATTTTCATCAAAAGGTTTGTCTAATTTTGCAATATAAGTTTTCGGAATATGATTTTTCGGGCTTAATATCGAGTGCGCAAGTTCACCGTTATCTGTTATTAGCAAGAAACCGGTTGTGTCCTTATCAAGCCTGCCGGCTGGAAATAAATTTTTGCGTTTCATATCATCGGGTAAAATATCAATAACCGTTTTTTCATCATTTGAGTTTGAAGCGGAGATAACGCCTTTTGGCTTATTCATCATTATATATACATATTTATTATAGTATATACGCTTATCATCAAAAAAAAGCTCGGCACTGTTTTCGTCAAGCTTTGTTTTTGCATCTTTTATTATTTTACCGTTTGCAGAAATTCTGCCCTTTTTTATAAGGGCAATGGCATCTTTTCTTGAAATTTGAAGTGCGGTTGCAATTAACTTATCTGTTCTTTCCATATTATTATGTGTTTTGCTTAAATCCGATTAAAAATCCGTCCTTTGCCGAGGGATTGCAAATATCCCCGCCGATTAAAACACCGCCGGATACAAGCATATCCGCAACAATATATTCACCGCCGCCTTTGTAATTTGTTACGGTGTAGGTATAAAGTGTTGCTTTCTGCCCTTTATAATCGGTTAAGTCAAATCCTTGGTTTTTTTGAATTTGGTTATAATCATTATATACATCATTCCATTTTTCAGGAATGGTGATTTCTTTTTGCGTGCATTCTTTTGCAAGTTCAAAGCCGTATTTTTTTAAATAAGCACGCCTTTCACCGTCGGTTTTAGCACTTATGCTTGCAGATACACTCTGCACCTCTCCTGTGCGGTTAGCCACAAAGGTGACGGATATTACAATTAAACCCACAAGCAAAAGAATAATTCCGAAAATTTTTTTCGGCGTCAGTTTTAAAGTTAGCATTTTCATAAAATTCCCATAGCCTTTCTTTCAGGTTATACATTTGGGTATACCTTGGTATCACCTAAATAATAATATGAAAAAGCTTTCAAAACTATTCGTTAATTATTTCAATATTATGTTTGTTTTTTTCTAAATAGATAATATCTACCGTTGCGTCAATCAAAGTTCCGTCAGGTGTGTATTCCTCACTGTGAATAACACCGTCTTGCCTAATATCAGCAATAATTGAACCTTTGCTGAAAGGTACAAGCATTTTAAGCCTTTTTTTAGTTTGCGGCAAAGCTTCTTGAATTGATAAAAGCAGATTTTCAAGCCCTTCGCCTGTTTTTGCACTGATTTTTACACTCGTTTTTGCGTCTGTAAAAGGAAATGCTATGGTTGACGGGCTGTGCGTAATGTCACATTTATTGAAAACGGTTATTACGGGAACATCAATTTTTTCATCGGGAAACAGTGATGTTAATATTTTATGTGTTACTTCAAGGTTTTCATAGCAATGTACGCTGGAAGCATCGCATACATTTAAAATAACATCGGCATAAGTTGCTTCTTCAAGGGTTGAGTGAAATGCGTCAACAAGCTGGTGCGGAAGCCGAGAAATAAAGCCGACGGTATCAATAAGCATAATGCTTTGCCCGTTTGGCAGGCTTAACTTTCTTGCTGTTGGGTCAAGTGTTGCAAACAGCTTATCCTCCTGCAAAACTCCGGCGTCGGTAAGCTTGTTCATAAGAGTTGATTTGCCCGCATTTGTATAACCTACAATTGCAACGGATAAAGCCCCGTTTTTCTTTCTTCTTTCGTGTATCATTTCACGGCGGCTTTTCACTTTATCAAGCTCGGCTTTTATGTTTTGTATTCTGCGCCTTATATGCCTTTTGTCACTTTCAAGCTTGGTTTCACCCGGGCCTCTTGTACCTATTCCGCCGCCGAGTCGCGATAACTGGGTACCTTTTCCGGTAAGCCTTGGAAGTGAATATTTAAGCTGGGCAAGTTCAATTTGCAGTTTACCCTCTTTTGAACGGGCGCGCTTTGCAAAAATATCAAGTATCAAAGTGGTTCTGTCAATCACCCTGGTATTTGTTTCATCTTCAAGATTTCTGATTTGAACAGGTGTAAGCTCCGAATCTGCAATGATTAAATCAACATTCATATTTTCGCAAAAGCGTGCAAATTCATATAATGCGCCTTTACCCACAAATGTTGCGGCAACGGGAGCATTCCTTTTTTGGATTGATGTGCCTATAACCTCGGCACCGGCGGTATCGGCAAGCTCTTCAAGTTCCTTTATTGAAGCAAGAGCATCAAAATCGCCGGTATCCACACTGATTAGAAATGCACGCTCTTTTTCATTTTCATTGTATATTTCATTATTGTCAATTTGATTTTGCATATAATAAGCTTCCTAAATTGTTTTAATCATCATTTTTTACAAGTGTCTGCAAAACTTTGTTTGCAATCGTTCCTGCTGTTTGTGAGCCTGAATTACCGTATTCAACAAGCACCACAAATGCATACGGATGCTCGTCATCATCCATAAATCCTACAAACCAAGCAGTGTTGTGCGAATCAATATTATCAATTTGAGCAGTACCTGATTTTGCACAAAGGTGAAGCCCTTTGTAGTTATAATCACCATATTGTTCTTTAACATTGTTTCTTAAAAGCTTTTTCATTTTAGCGGCAACATCACTTGAAAGAAGCGGTGTTTCCTTTGTGGTAAAGCCAATATCGAGCGCCTTGCCCGCTTTGGTTGCAAAGCTTTCAACAAGGTTAAGCGAAACTGCCGTACCGTCATTTGCTATTGCACCTACAAGGCGCAGCATTGCGATAGGGGATACAAGTGTATCACCCTGGCCTATACCTGTCCATCCTACATAATCGTCGGCATCTCCGTTTTCAAGGAAAAATCTGCCGGTTGATGAATCTATATCATTATTAAGTGTAACTTTTGAAGTTAAGCCGAGTTCTTTTGCGGTGTCGGCAAGTTTTTGCGGTCCGAGTTCGATTGCGATTTGGGCGAAAGCAGAGTTGCAGGATTTTGCAAGTGCCTGCTCAAAAGTCAATGTGCCGTGGCGTGCATTACATTCAATAGGCGTGCCGCTGCCGGGGTCATATTCACCTGTACATTTAAAGGTTCTGTCATAAATGTCAGAAATATTCTCAATTGCGCAAATTGCGGTAACAATTTTAAATGTTGAACCCGGTGTGTAAAGCCCTGTTAAAAGTCGATTTATATATGCGCCCGAATAAGCGTCGTTATCATCAATATCACTCGGTTTATTTTGCGGGTCATAGCTTGGGGTTGAAGTCATAACAAGTGTTTCGCCTGTTTTGTAATTTATAACTCCCACTGTGCCTGCCTTGTAATTTGAAAGTGCCTTGTATGCAACATCACACGCATCTGCATCAAGTGTAAGCTGCATATCGTTTCCGCTTCCGTTTTTAATAACACTGTAAATACCCGTAAGTGAATTATAGCCGGTAAGCTTTGCCTTATATACATTTTGAACACCGGTTGAAATAAATCCCTGAAGGTCGCCGACGGCGTGCAAAGTAGCTTTTCTGGTGGTTAATGAATCGTTATATTCACGCTTACCGTTATTTGTTTCGGCAAGGCTTCTTCCGTTTCTGTCGGTTATTTTGCCTGCGCCTATCAATTCACCGTTGTGGTACAAATGGCTGTTATACGGTTGCATAACCCAACTGTCACCTTCACTTAAGAGGCTGTAAGTCATAAAACCCAAGCCGAAAACAAAAGCAAATACAAGTATCCAAAGGAAAATACCCCTTCTTGTAATCATTTTCATTTCTTCTTTGCACCTCCCAAATAGCTGTAAGTACGCACATCACTTGCCTTGATATATGCCAAAACAAGCCAGCAGCTCATAAGTGATGTACCGCCCTGGCTTACAAACGGAAGTGTGACGCCTGTAAGAGGTAAAACATCTGTTATGCCGAAAATATTAAGTGCGCATTGGAAAAGCAACATTCCTGCGCCGGCAACTGCCGATATTGAATAAAATGTACTTCTTGCGGCAATTGAATTAACAAGTGCAGAAACAGCAATTGCAACAAAAGATAAAACAAGAACGAGTGCGAAAATATATCCCCATTCTTCGCAAATTACGCCGAAAACATCATCGGTATATATAAGATAATTATCAAAAAATATGCGTATGTTTCCGTTTCCGATCCCAAGGCCCAAAAGCCCGCCTGATGCAATACCTGTTAAAATGTGGGTTTGCTGGTAGCCTTTACCGTAAATATCCTCCCAAATGTGACGGTAAACGGAAAAACGGGCGGTTACATAAGGCTTGTACTTAATTACGATTGCACCGCCGAGTCCGGCAGCTGCAACAGCCAATCCTGCGGTTTTTATATCACCCGAGTTCATAAATGCAATTATTAAAAATGTGATAAAGAATATGAGTGCCGCACCAAAGTCACGCATTAAAATTAACGCACCCACGCACATAATTGAAAATATGATGAAACGAATGATATTTTTTGATGTTTGTATTTTTTCAAGCGTTGCCGCACCTACAAAAATAAATGCTACTTTAACGAATTCCGACGGCTGCATAGTAAATGAACCTATGCTTATCCAGTTTCTTGCACCGTACTTTTCAGTTCCGAAAACAAGGTTGACTGCGAGAAGCAATATACCTGCTATTGCCACCGGCATTCTGAGCTTCATACATAAATCAACATCACCCAAAACAAAGGTGAACACGGTGTATGCAACTACGCTTACCGCTAAAATTATTAACTGTTTAAAGCAAGCGTCGGGATTTACGGAGCCTATAACCGTAAGTCCGACACCCGATAAGAAAAATGCGATAAATTCAAGTTCAAAATTTCTTCTGTGTACAGTAAAATACAGCAGTGTAACATAAACCCATTCAAGTGCAATAAGCACCAAAGTGGAAAGAATTGCTTTTGTTGAAAAATCCTCATGCACACTTGCAGCTTCAAAACCGGTGATAAGTTGAAAAATGCTTAAAACAAACAGCATTGCAAAATTATTTATCGGCTTGATATGAGGAATTTTTTTAGCCTTGTTTGCCATTGCGTTTCTCCTTAATTATTTTTCGTAAAATACAAATACTCTGTCACCGAAGGTGATTGTGTCCTCATCAAAAATGAGCTGTGGCTGGGTTATAAATCTGCCGTTTAATTTGGTACCGTTATGGCTGTTCAAATCAGAAAGCGCCCAGCCGCGCGAAGTTAAATGAATTCTTGCGTGTTTACTACTTACGGTATCAAGGTTGATTTGAATATCAGCCTCTTGCCCTCTGCCGATAAGTACATCTTTTTTTCTTAAATATATAGGTCTGTGAGTTTTGACATCCACCAAAACTGCATAAGCCACATTTCCCGAATTCTGTTTCAATTCGCTTGCCTCATTTCTCATTTGCAATTTAGATTGAGCCGAAACCGCTTCGGCACATAAAAATTTAAGCGGGATAGAGCCGATTGTTATAATATCCCCGTCTTCAATAACAGCACTTCCGTGAACATCTCTGCTGTTAACTTTAATTCCTGTTTTTGAAAAAGTATCGGTTATAACCCATTCTTTTCTCTTTTTTGCGATTACTGCGTGAAAACGCGAAACATTAGGCATAGGCAAAACAATATCGTTTGATTTACTTTTTCCTATTGATGTTTCCCATCTGTCAATGTCGATTATCGAACCGTTATTTTGGTCAACAAGTTGAGCTAATTTGTGAAGCCTCGGCCTGTTTCTGAATAAAGATATTATGCAGATGAAAAGTATAATTACAGCTAAAACGGGAAGTACATATCTGAGTATGCCTGTTAAAAATGACAAAGCCGTTTCCAATCTGTTCACTCCTTAATTTATATATTTTAAAATAACTATCAAATAATTATACCAATATTATACTCTCTCGTCAAATATTTTGGATAAGTTTAATAAATACATAACAATATATAAGTGCAAAAAGTATAAATGCTATTTTGATTTTGCCTTGGCAAGAGTAACCTTTGCCATACAATATAAGTCTATGATAATTATAACGCGGTGCGTTTTAGTCACTTTATTGACAGTCTGAAGCATTTTTCAAGTGAGAAAAAGGCTTCTTTTTTGCTCTTTTGTAATCTTTTGCAAAGGGGAATTTGGCTTAAAATCAATGCAAAACGACAAATTTTGCATAATTATTCAATAACTACATATATGTAAATTTTTTTTGTGCAATGTTACAAAATACAATATGTTGTGTTTTTTTAGATTTTTGCTATTGACATACATATTCTTATTTGGTATTATAGGTTCAGTCGCGAAAAAGTGTGTGTTACACTTTTGTAATATATTAGGGGGGTCAGGAAATGAAAATCATTAAAAGAAACGGTTCGGAAGTAGATTTTGACTTAAATAAGATAATTGTAGCCGTTTCAAAGGCAAACGCTGCCTGCCGAAAGGAAGAACTTACACAAAGCCAAATTGTAGAAATTGCAGAATATGTTGAGTTCAAAATGTCTAAAGCAAATCGTGCGCTTTCGGTAGAAGAAATACAGGATATTGTTGAAAATCAAATTATGGCGCAGGGCGCATTTGATGTTGCAAGGCTTTATGTTAAGTATCGTTACAACCGTTCTCTTATCAGAAAGGCGAATACAACCGATAACCAGATTTTATCTCTTATTGAGTGTAATAACGAAGAAGTAAAGCAGGAAAATTCCAATAAGAACCCTACCGTAAATTCCGTTCAGCGTGATTATATGGCAGGTGAAGTATCAAAAGATATTACTAAAAGAATTCTTTTGCCGCAGGATATTGTTGACGCTCACGAACAAGGTTTAATCCATTTTCACGACGCGGATTACTTTGCACAGCATATGCACAACTGTGACCTTGTTAATCTTGAAGATATGCTTCAAAACGGTACCGTTATCAGCGAAACTATGATTGAAAAGCCGCATAGTTTTTCAACTGCCTGCAATATTGCAACTCAAATTATTGCACAGGTTGCATCAAGCCAATACGGCGGCCAGTCAATTTCGCTTTCACATCTTGCACCTTTTGTAGATGTAAGCCGTAAAAAAATCAGAAAAGAAGTTGAAGCCGAAAGCGAAGAGCTTAATATTGATATGAGCGAAGAGCAAATTGTTAAGCTCACTGAAAAAAGGCTTCGTGATGAGGTTTCAAGGGGTGTGCAAACTATTCAATATCAAGTTGTAACACTTCTTACTACAAATGGCCAAGCTCCTTTTGTAACTGTATTTATGTATCTTAACGAAGCTAAAAACGAGCAGGAAAAGAAAGACCTTGCGCTTATTATTGAAGAAACATTAAAGCAAAGAATAAGAGGCGTTAAAAATGAGGACGGCGTTTGGATTACACCTGCATTTCCAAAGCTCATTTATGTTCTTGAAGATGATAATATTACAGATAATTCACCGTATTTCTATTTAACAGAGCTTGCCGCAAAATGCACCGCTAAAAGAATGGTGCCTGATTATATCAGCGAAAAGGTAATGAAAAACCTTAAAGGTGATGTATATACCTGTATGGGCTGCCGCTCGTTCTTAACACCTGACAGATTTACCGAAAACGGCATCGGCAATATTGCCAATGCTAAAAATTATGACCCTAAAAAGCATAAGTATTACGGCAGATTTAACCAAGGTGTTGTAACAATCAACCTTGTTGATGTTGCTTGCTCATCAGGCGGGGACATGACAAAGTTTTGGAAAATATTTGATGAAAGGCTTGAACTTTGCTATCGTGCGCTTATGTGCCGCCATAACAGGCTTAAAGGTACATTGAGTGACGCTGCGCCTATTCTTTGGCAGCACGGTGCGCTTGCAAGGCTTAAAAAGGGTGAAAAGATTGACAAGCTTCTTTATGACGGATATTCAACAATTTCACTTGGTTATGCAGGCCTTTATGAATGTACAAAATATATGACCGGAAAATCACATACAGACCCTGAAGGCAAGCCTTTTGCACTTAATGTTATGGAACATATGAATGAAGCTTGTGAAAAGTGGAAAGATGAAACTAATATTGACTTTAGTATTTACGGTACTCCGCTTGAATCAACAACATATAAATTTGCTAAATGCCTGCAAAAGAGATTTGGCAAAATTCCGGGTGTGACAGACAGGAATTACATTACTAATTCATATCATGTTCATGTTGCGGAAAAGATTGATGCATTTACAAAGCTTAAATTTGAATCGGAGTTCCAGCGTCTTTCTCCGGGCGGTGCTATCAGCTATGTTGAAGTGCCTAATATGCAAAATAATATTCCTGCCGTATTACAGGTTATGAAATATATTTATGATAATATTATGTATGCAGAGCTTAATACAAAGAGTGACTATTGCCAATGCTGTGGATATGACGGTGAAATTCAGATAGTTGAAAATGAAGACGGTAAGCTTATTTGGCGTTGCCCAAAATGCGGAAATGAGGACCAAGATAAAATGAATGTTGCAAGAAGAACTTGCGGTTATATCGGAACTCAATTTTGGAATCAGGGCAGAACACAGGAAATTAAGGAAAGAGTATTACATTTATAATTAAAAATTGACCGATTGGAAAATCTAATCGGTCTTTTTTGATAATGTGAGGTATTCATATGAATTACGGTGAAATAAAAAAGAATGACATTGCAAACGGTGAGGGTGTACGCACTTCGCTTTTCGTTTCGGGTTGCAGGCACCATTGCAAAAATTGCTTTAATCAGCAGACTTGGGATTTTTCATTCGGAAAGCCTTTTACCGAAGAAACAATGGAGGAAATATTCGACTCCTGCGAGCCTGATTGGATAAACGGTTTGTCACTTTTAGGCGGTGAACCGTTTGAACCGGAAAATCAAAAGGTTTTACTTCCTTTTCTTATAATGTTTAAAGAGCGTTTTCCAAACAAAACAATTTGGTGCTATACCGGTTTTACGCTTGAAGAAATTATGGGAAAAAGGGCGAATTCAAGGGCATTTACAACGATAAGCAGTGAAATGCTTTCACTTATTGATGTTCTTGTAGACGGGCCTTATGTTGAAGACAAAAAGGATATATCGCTTGTTTTCAGAGGTTCAAGCAACCAAAGAATAATTGATGTAAAGAAGAGTTTTAAAAATAAACAGTTGGAGCTTTATTTGAATGACTGAAAATAAATATAAAATTACAATCAATGCCTGCTTTTTGGCATATATAGTGCAGGCAATAGTTAATAATTTTGCACCTTTGCTTTTTGTAACTTTTCAAAATGAATTTAATATTCCGCTTTCAAAAATAACCGTTCTTGTAACCGTGAATTTTCTTATTCAGCTTTTTGTTGATTTGGTTTCGGCAAAATTTGTTGATAAAATCGGATATAAACCGTCAATGATTATGGCACATTTTTTATGTGCTTTCGGGCTTATTGGGTTGACTTTTTTGCCGAGCGTTTTAAGCAATTCATTTGCAGGCTTGCTTTTGGCTGTAATGATTTACGCAGTGGGCGGCGGGCTTCTTGAAG
>CAVLCX010000006.1:0-19445 GCA_963661525.1 bacterium | reverse complement strand
TAAGGTTATTATCAAGCACCTCGTAGTCGTTATCCGTGAGCCATTTTTTGGCTTCCTCGGCAGTGTTTCCGTAGCTGAGGATAACCTCTTTAACATACTTTTTGCCCGAACTTGCCGCAAAGGCACTTGAGCAGGTGCCGACGCAAAGTGCAAGCACCAATATAACACTTATTATTGCACTGAATAATTTACTTCTTTTCAATATCTTATCCTCCATTTAAGCAACTGCACTTTCCTTTTTCTTTTTGCCCTTAACATTTCTGATTGCAGAGCTTAAAGCAATACCAATCACAGCACCGATGCCGATTGCAATTGCCATGTTTCCGTTTGAGAATATTGAGCCTGTGGTTGTGGCTTCTCCACGGTTATAGTACAAATAAGTGCCCTTAGCACTGTCCGTAAACCCGGTATAATCCTTTGAAGTAAGATTAAATGAGGTTTTTTCACCGAAAAGATTAACACTGTCGTAATCAAGCGGTGCATTTGAAGAGCCCTTAACCAACTTCATTTTTGTTGTGAGCGGCTCGCCCACGCTTTGATCCTTAGTGTAATAAAGCGAAAGCCAACCAACCGTGCTTATGTAATTATTTAAATCACCTGCGCTGCCGGAAACACTGGGCACAACCGTATATGCCACATAATCATCGCCGTTATCCGTGCTCACCGTATCCACAATATGCGTCGGTATAGCCGAATACTTGGCAATCTGCGCTTCATTTTCTTTAAATATTGTATAGAAGGTCATCACAGCGGTAATCACCGTTGCAATTGCAGTTAATGCCAAAAAACAAAGGCGAAAACCAAGAATTATTTTGCCGATCGTTTGCGTGGAAAGCATGCTGCCCTTGCCGAAGAAGAAGCGGCTTGCCGTTTTAATGCCAACGCTGCTTGCCTCGTTGTATCTCTCCGCTTCGCTATAAATAAATGCATATTTGGAGCATTCTGTGGCAAGGTCTATTGACCTGTCAGTTACCGAATTTATCAAAGTTTTTTCCATAATAGTGGCTAATGCAAAAAAGCCAACTGTGCCTGCAGCAAAAATCAATGTAGGCGCCACATAGAATGCAAAGAAATCGCACCATTTATATTCGCCTGCTTTTTCAGGCTGAAACATTCTGTCAAACAAATCATCAGACCAGTTTTTACCGCTGGATTGATATTTTTTGGTGGTGGCGCTCGTTAACGCAACGCCGTCATCAAACAAAGTTCTGTCCACTCCCTCATAAACAGAGATTTGGTCATACTCGGAAAGTGAATTTATAATATCTTCAAATTTGCTTTTATCTGCATTATCGCTGTCCACAATAACTCGTGAAACAACCTGCTCAAGCCCAACATTTGCAACTTGAGCGCAGAGCTTGCCGCCCATAAAATATGCAAGGGAGTAAAGCTCGGTATCATCCACATCATCACCGGCACGCATAAAGAAATCAAGCATGGTGCCGCCGCAATATTCAAGACTGTTAAGATATTCTATCAATGCAACATCGATGGCATTTTGCAAAACAACCTGCGATTCCATATTTTGGGTTAAATTAGCGGCTGTCGTTTTATCGTCTGCATTTTCGCTAAGTTCCGTAATTTGCGAACCGGCTGTTTCTACATCCTGCTCAAGCTGCTCGGAATTTAATTTTAATTCGCCGTTTTCCTCGGTGTAATATTGTTCTTTAACCTTATTAAGGTCTTCATAAAAATTATCCCAGGTTTTGCGAATTATTTCTGCCGAGTTGCCGTAATCGGCAGCCAAAGCCTGATATGCCTTGTTTGGGGTGGGATAAGAATCCATATAGATATCTATCAAATAATCCTCGTCACTGCCTGCCATTTGCTCTATCCATTTTTGGTCGGAGGTGTTGCCGCCTGCAAGAAATAAAATTTGCTGAATATCCACAATAAATGCGGAATTGCCCTGCATAAACACCTTAACGATATCTGCCGTATCCTCCAAATCGCAGTCAAGCAAATAATCGCCCATGCCCATGCTTGAATCTTCCTCATAAAATTTATTAAGCAGCTCATACGCAGTAATCGCCATACCCGTGCCTGCCTGATAATTTGTTCTGAAAGCGGTAATCATCGGAATTAAACCGTTTATGGTTTCCGTTACCTTTTCTTTCATTTTATCCAAAAGAACTTCATAATCGGAAAAGCTGTATTTGCCGTTCATATTCATCACGGCAACATCGGTGATAGCTTCGCTTTTATTCGGTGTAGATTTATAACCCAAATACATACCGCTGCCGCTGAGGGATTCATTCAAATTATCCTCAAACATCAGCTTATAGCCCTGCTTTGTGAGTTTGGTTTCAGCCTCATCCGCCGAGTTTGCGGCGCAAAGCACCAAATCCGAAATATATGCCACCCTGCTGGAGGCTGCAAACGCCGTAGTGCAAGTTGTTATGCAAATTGTAAGCACCAGCACGACGCTGGTTATTACTTTAAACGCTTTTTTAATCATTTGCTATATCCTCCTTGCCGCTTGCTTTTTCTTTCTTCTTCTTTGTAATATTCGTAACAAAATAAGTTAGTGTTGCAAAAACCGCAACTGAGCAGACACCCACAAGTGCATAAATTCCGTTTGAAACGGCACTTCCGACATAAACGGTATTGTCCGTGCTGAAGAAAAGATAAACGCCGTTTTTACCGTCATTATATGTATATCCCAATTTTTCATCGGTTAGGTTTTGGGCTGTGCTTTCGCAAAAAGCCGAAAGAGCCGTACTGTTGTCCGGCACATTTGAATTTGCATACTGCACTGCAAAATCCGTAGTAATCGGATTGCCTGCCGCAGAATCCTTTGTTGTGTAAAGCGCAACCCATTGCTTGCCGACATCACCGTTTAAATCGCCGTAATCCTCAAGGATTTTTGTGCGGTCCGTCACAAACTGTGCTTCCTCACGGTTGCATTTAACTGCAGTGTAGTAAGTGAACACTTTTTCATCCTTATCGTTAACACCTTGATTTACCATATGCATGGGAATAGGCGTAAATTCAGCGTTGTAATAGGCTTTCAAATCATTATAAGTACTCCAAACTGATACTGCTAAAAGAGCCAAAGTTATGCAAGTTGCGGCAACGCCTATAACATCAAATATTTTACTAATCGCTCTAGATTCCGTAAGCGTGCCTGTTATTTCATCTGTTTTAAGTGTTTTTTGATTTTTTACTATATCGTCTACTTTCTTTTGAACAGCTTCGCTTGCATCGTCAAAACTGCTGTCGAGGTCATCCACCGCATCCATGGCAGACTCAAATACTTTCAAGTTTTTTCCTTCCGCAAGGCTCTGCATATTTGCCTGTGTTTTGTAGTTATATTTAAGTAATGCATCGTAGCCCCACGTAGCCACGGTTATCGCAACAGACATACCGAGTACCACATACAAAATCTTTGTTGCAGAGGAAATATAACCCTGCCAATTATCCATCGCATTTTTATCAGATGAATTTTGAAGTTTATATGCATCGCCGGTAAGTGCCACCCTCTCGGTAAAAATCGAGCGGTCTACGCCATCATAAATAGAAACATAGCATTTTTTATTAGAACCCAAGTCAACAGAATCAAGCACTCCTTTAGTTGCTTCATCCGTGTTAAGCCCCATAGAAACAATCTGGCGCATTGATGTGAAATCGAGGCAAGCTCTTTGGCCGTCGGTTAAAGAAGCAACCAGCGGATAAAGCAAATAGCAATCCTCATTTTCAACATCGTAATCACTGCCTGTAATCAGTTCATCCATTGTTACGCCGTCATTTTCCAATAATTTTAACGATTCGTACTGCGTTCCGATAGTCATCCAGTTTGCCAAGTCGAAATCTTCGTGAGCTTTTTGATACGCTTCAATTTCTTCTTGACTGCTTGAAAGCTTAACATCGCAATCGGTATAATCCTTCAAATATTCTTTATATGAAGCAAATTTAGCCGCAACAGCCTTGGCATCGCTGTCATATTTTGCCGCGAGCTTTTTGGTAGCCTGGCTTATTGTTAAATCATCGTTATCCATTAAGTCGTCTACCATTTCATCGTAGGTCTTTGCGTTTTGATATCTTTCAATCCAAGTAGTATCTCCGTCATCCGTTGCAAGAGCAATAATTTGCTCCATGGCAATAACGGCAGTGCCGTTTGCCTGCATTAAAATCGTTGTTAAATCGCCGACCTTGCTTTTTTCATCCTTAGAAAGTGCATTGTATTCTTCGTCTGTATATTCCTCGCGGAATCTGTTTAAAAACAAATCGCCAAGATACTCTTCCGTGTCGTTATCATACATCAAATTCAGCATTTCAAAAGCAGAAATCGCACGCTGCTGACCGTTTTTGTAATTTGTTCTGAATTCGTTCACAGCCACCATAAAATTATTTATAAAGGTTTGAATTGTAGACTTTTGCTCTTTTAACAGCAATTGATAATCCTCAATGCTGTAGCCACCCTTCATATTCATAACCTTCATATCCGTTATGGCCTCGCTGACTTTTGAAGTTGTTTTATAGCCAAGATAAACAGCCCTTTTAGTTGAGAATGTATCATCCGCACCCTCGTTAAGATTATTGTCTATCACCTTATAGCCCTTATCCTTCAGCCATGATTTGGCTTCCTCTTCCGTTTTGCCGTAGCTGATGATCATTTCTTTAACATAGGTGTTACCTGTGAATGTGGCAGCAAACGCCGTGCAAGGTTGCAACATGCAAGTAATTGCCAATATTATTGAAATTATTGCTTTAAGTGTTTTTTTCATTCTTCTTCATGCCTTTCATCATCATTATCAAGCTTTTTCCCATTTTTCTTTTTGCCTTTTTTTATTGCAAATATAACAACCGATACAAGAATAATTACACCGGCAAAAACTGCAATGGTTTTAACCGCGCCTGAGCCAAAAACAGAAGCAGTTTTATCGCTTTCGTCAGATTCATCCTGAGCGGCAGTGGTGGTTTCCTCTTTTTCTACATCGTAAAACTCGTCGGTTGCATCTCCCTGAGCAGTGGTTTCCTCCGTATTTTGCGGATCTTCCGCAACAGCCTGCACGGTTCCGATATATGATGCATAAATATTCAAATCACCGGCACAAACGCAGCTGCAAGCCTCCGAGCTGTTAGCCAAGGTTTGATATTCCTTTGATGTTTTGGTCACACATTTATCCATAGCGGCATACACCCCTGCCCAGTCACCAAGCGAAAAGCTTTCTTTAAACAATCTGGAGCTTGCTAAGTCAATCAAATAACCACCGGTGTTTTCACCCTTGGTGATATTCAGTTTTTTGCCTTTTACGCTGACAGCATTTATCGCCTGCGATTTATCGGCTGTTCGCTGATATGCAATATAGATAACCTTGTCGTTATCATTGGATAAATCCGCATCGACATAATAATCGCAGCCATTTGACGCAGCCTCATTTACCGCATTTGCCTTTGAATCTGCAGTTACAATGCATGCGTTTGAAATATATTGCCTAATGCTTGATTTTCTGTACATCGAAAGATAAAGCTCACTGTTTTTAATTCCGTCATCAAAATTTGCCAACTTATCATCATCCGTGCGAACAGGAGCCGAACCGTCATTTTTTAACGAAAATACCTTGTCCTTATCACTGAATCCAGACACTGTATCAAGCCTGGTAATTCCGTTGCCGGCTGCACTGTCTTTCGTACTGTAAAGATAAAGGGCTGTACCGTCCGTGCCGTTGTTGAGGTTAATATCAGACACGGCATTATAAGTACAACCTTGATAAGTAATCGAACTTTCTGCTTTGGAAGATACAATTAAATTTGTAATTGCGCTGCTTCCCTTTTTGTATCCCAAATAAACTATGGAATCGTCGTTCCCGGTCATTAGGTTCATTCCCTGAAACAAAACGGTATAGCCACTGTTTTCTAACTTTTCCATTGCACCGCTGCCGCTTGCAAGTGCTACCTCGGATATGTACGACACCTTAGCAAAGGCACATACGGAAAAGCAGCCACAAACAACCGCAAACGATAGCATTGCGCAAATGATTTGTGATAAAAATTTAGCTGTTTTTTTCAATGTCTTTTCACCATCCAAACCTATATTATAAATATATTATTCTACAAGGAGATATTAACACATTTTTTAAAATGTGTCAATAATATGTAAATATTTTAGTAACATTTTTATTGTTTTTACTGCGTAAAACAAAATAAAATTTTTGTTGGTTCATTGCTGTCGGTGCAAGCAGTGCTGCTTCCATTCCTGCTGAAAACCATTCAGGCATATCTTTTTTATGATTGCAAACCTCATTTGATTCCCTGCTTTTATGAGAAACTCCTGATGGTTTACCATAACCAAGTGAAATCAAACAAACTTGTTTTTCGCCTTTATCAATTCGTGCTTTACTCTTTCCGTGGCTCATAGCAACCCAACAGGTATTCAGTCCAAGTTCCTGTGCTTTCAAAACAATTTGTTCGCCGTAGTATCCGAGAGTTTCCTCTAAATCAGATGATTTCTTCCCAACTAGAGCAATATAATTATTCACACCGTCAAATTTTCCGTAATGAGCAATCGGCAAAATCCTCTGCAAGCTTATCAACCTCGTGTGCAAATAACTTTTTCATAGCTTATTTCCTTTTTTCAATCAAACCACACTGCCATTTTCTAATTATTCTTGACACAGGCATTTTTGTGGTAATTATTTTTTACGGAGTGTGCCCCTCCGTTCATTTTTTAACAATCATATCACATCGCTTTGAAAAATGTTTATCGGTAAAGAAAATCAAGACCAATAAAATCATAAGAACGCAAGGTTGAATTCAATATGCTTTTAATCAACCGAGATTGCCTGCTTACCGACTGGATTACTTATATTGACATTAACTTGTGTTTGTGCTATTATTTCTTTCGTGCTACCATTTTTGAAGTACAATATCAAAACATAAATAATGGTTTTGCGTATTTTTACAATTTTGCACTAAAGGAGCTGACGGCTTTGAAAACATCATCTTTAAAATCCAAAATCGAGAATTTATACGGGCAAATCAATATGACTTGGCTAAAGGTTATATTATTTGCCGTAATAGCAGGAATTTATACAGGGATTATAATGCTTATACCGGTATTGAACAACACATCGTTTCAGGATATCGGCGTAGGCTACGAATGGTGGGTTATTTTTGCGGTTATCGTTGTTGTAAATTGCAAAAAAAATTGGGAGGCTATGCTAAAATGCTTTGTGTTTTTTCTTATAAGCCAACCTATTATTTTTGCCGTTGAGGTACTTTTTAATCACATAACCGTGGAGCAAGCAATTCAGTATTATAACATTTGGCTTGTGCCCACAATAATGACAATACCGGGCGGCTTTATTGCTTTTTACTGCAAAAAGCAAACTGTATTAGGTGCGATCGTTCTCGGCTTAGGGAATACAATCCAACTTACCTTGGGAGTTTCTTATGTTGTTTTGTGTGCAAGGGATTTTCCGCATCATATTTTAAGCATTGCCGTAAGCATACTTTCAATTGTTCTTATGAGCTTTTCAATCCAAAAAGAAAAGAAAAACCGCTTAATATCACTGGTTTTACCTGTTGTGTTAACCGGATTGCTTGCGATACTTGCGGCACTGACGGGAAGACTTAATTTTTAAAGAAGCTGTAGAATTTGCATTATACTCTGAAATAAAAAGGGAGAAGGCACCGCGCCTTCTCCCTTTTTTTGTGTATTATGCAATTCAAACCTCTATAACCGCCAAAATCTCATTATACCCATCCTCGCTGTATTGATAGGTAATTGATTTTGTTGAATGTTCTGCCAATCTGTGTGAAATATCATCCATATTTGAAAGCGGATTTACCTGAGGTGCTTTCCAACGGAAATGCACCTCGCAGAGGCTGTTTTTTTCGGAATATTCTAAGCCGAAATGCATTTTTGTTTTATCGTCGAAAGCAGGCAATATTGCTTGAATATAGACCTCCTCCATTACCGATTCAATACGGAAAACAAGGCTGGGAGTAAACATTTTTTTCAATGCAAAGGCATGAATTTCGCTGATAAGACCGAGATAATCAAGCTTATCGCGCAAGAATGTTTTGTGGATACCGTCCAGCCCATTTATGAATCGGCGTGTAAACTCCTTTTGAGGGTGATTGAATATTTGATCCGGTGTTCCGTCCTCATAAATGGTGCCCTGATCCATATAAAAAATTCTTGTTGAAACACTTTTGGCAAGCCACATTTCATGAGTGACAATAAGCATTGTCATCCCCTCCTGAGCAAGCCTTTTTATTACCGAAAGCACCTCTGCCACCATTGTGGGATCAAGAGCAGAAGTCGGTTCGTCAAAAAGAATGATTTCCGGCTCCATAGCAAGGGTTCTGGCTATGGCAACACGCTGCTTTTGACCACCTGAAAGTTCATCCGGATAGTTCAGTTCTTTCTCGGCCAAGCCAACGGTTCTTAACAACTTCATTGCCCGATCATAGGCATCTTTTTTTGAAAGGCCCAAAACCTTAACAGGCGCATACATAATGTTTTCAACAACATTCATATGATTATAAAGATTGAAGCTTTGAAAAACCATTCCCATCTTTTGCCTAATTTTATGCAATTTGCAATCCTTGGCGCCTATATCCTCGCCGTCAATCAAAATGGTGCCGGAGGTAGGTTCCTCCAAATGATTTATACAACGCAAAAAGGTTGATTTACCTGTTCCGGACGGGCCGATAATTGAAATAACCTCGCCCTTTTTTATTGTTACACTGACATCCTCGAGCGGCGTAGCATTTTCATATTCTTTTCTTAAATGTTCAATGGTAATCATGCATCGGCACCCCCTTGCTGATTTTCCGTTTCAGACATTGACTGTTTGTGCTTTGGCATAAGCTTTTTGCGAATCAAATTCATAGTTGAAAGCAAAATGCAGGCAATTGCAAAATAAATAATTGCAATGGTTAAAAGCGGCACGATTGCCTCATATGTGTTGCTGCGTATGATATCTCCTACCTTCGTTAAATCATTGATAGCAATATATCCGACAACCGCAGTTCCTTTCATCAAGCTGATTAAATTACTGAAATAGCCCGGCAGCATTGTGCGATTTGCCTGAGGAAGAATAATTCCGAAAAATGTTTGAGATTTGGTTAATCCGGTTGTTAAAGCAGCTTCCCATTGGCCCTTATCAACGCTTGTGATGCCGCCTTTAAACAGCTGTGCCATATACGCGCCGAATATCAAGCCAAAGCCGAGTATTGCAACAAGAATATTGGAAACCTTTGTTTTTCCGAAAATCACATAGTACAGAATCATCAAAATAACAACAACAGGCAAACCTTGCATCAATTTGGAATATATATCGGACAGGACATTCAAAAATTTAGATTTCGATAATGACATGGCGCAAAAAGCTGCACCAAAAAGATTGGCAAGTGCAAAACCGGCAACCGTAATAAGAAGTGTTACACCCAAGCCCTCAAGCACGGATTTCCACCTATCCTCATCAACAAGAGTGCGCTGAATGCTTCTTGCAATGCCGCTTTTGCTTTCCGAAGATGAAGAACTGCTTCCACTGCCGGATGCGTCACCGTTATCCGTTGTGCCTGCTGTGACAAGTGAAGGAAGGTCAAATTCATCGGCATTAACAATCGGAACAAATTTTTGAGTATAGTAAAATTCCGAGAAATTCACGCTTGCGCCGCGTTCCTCCGTCCACGAAATTTGGCAAGCGGCAAGATCGTACTGACCGCTTGCGATTCCGCTTAAAATTCCGGCAAAATCAACATCCTCGATTTTAAGCCCGTAGCCGTACTCTTTGCAAAATCCGGCTATTATGTCGATTTCATATCCTACAGGGCTTCCGTTAAGTTCAAACGAAAACGGCTTTAATGTTGAGGTTGTTGCCATTGTAAGGACGCCGTTTTCACCTGTTGACGGAATTTCAACGGTATCCCAATCCTTTGGGGTAAGCCAATAATCCTGCATTTCCTGTAACTTGCCGCTTGATTTTAACTCACCAATATATTCGTTGAGCTGCAAGCGAATAGGATCGCTCTTTTCATTCTTTGCGAAAACCGTGCCGATATCGTAAACCGCAAAAGCCGCGTCCAAATAACCAAAGCCTTCGTATTGCTCAGCAAGAGTGTAATAGCTGACGGTGGGAAGACCCGCAAAATCAACTTTTTTCTTCTGCAGAGCCAAGGCAACATCCGTGATGCTGTTAAAATACTGAATTTTTGCATCCGGCACCTTAGACAAAATAATTTTGTCTTGCGGTGTTCCGGTCATTACACCCGCTGTTTTTCCCGCAAGGGCAGTCCACACTTCCTCCTCGGATTCAAAAGTCGAAGCGGTTTCCTGCGATGTTTCCGCAAACACCGTGAACGGCATGCTTAAGCATAAAGTAGCAAACATAACCGCGCAAAGCAATTTGACGAATATGCTTCTTTTTTTACTCATGAAAAATCCCTTTGTATGATTCGGTCAAAAGCCAATCATACTCCTTTCTTTTTGTTATTATTATTTTTAAATTTTGCAAGCGAAAGTTAAAACTAAAAAATTCCTTTATATTCTACCACCATTATTCACAAAATGCAATAAAACAATTAAAATAAAAAATTTAATTAGATATACTAAATTTTATAAACTAAAGTTGACATCAATATATGCTTATGATATACTATTACAATAAAATTACCGATAATTGTTATAGTAAGAATTCAATACTGTAAAACATATGGAAAAAAATATGAAATATATTAAATTCGGCAGTGGAAAAAAGAATTTTGTAATTATTCCGGGACTGTCAATACACAGCATTATGCGCTATGAATATGCAATTAAAGAAGCGTATAAATGCTTTACGGACACATACACGGTGTATATTTTCGACAGAAGCGAAAATCTTAAAAACGGTTGCACCGTAAAGGACCTAGCAGAGGATACGGCTCAAAAAATGCAAGAATTGGGTATTCAAGGTGCCGATATATTCGGTGCCTCCCAAGGCGGCATGATCGCATTATATTTAGCAATTGGGCATCCGGATTCAGTGAACAAAATAATCCTTGCCTCAACCCTTGCAAAGCCAAACGAAACATTTAACGGCGCTATTGACGAATGGATTGACCTTGCGGAAAAGAAAAGCGAAAACGAACTGATTTTAAGCTTTATCACCAAAGTCTATTCCGAGCAAACATTGGTAGCCTTCAAAGAAATTATGATTTCATCGGAAACAGGAATTACCGATGAGGAATATCGCAGATTTTTAATTTTGGCAAAAGCATGCAAATCATATGATTGCAGCAATGAAATTTCAGACATAAAATGCCCCGTGTTTGTTATAGGCTGCGATGGAGATAAAGTTGCAACGGCAGACGCTTCCCGCAGTATTGCCGAAGCACTGAAGTGTAAATTATACATATACGGCAATAATTTCGGGCATGCCGTATATGACGAAGCACCCGATTACAAACAACGTTGCTTGGATTTTCTTAACGAAGCATAAAATTCAGGCATTTAGTTTTAAATAAACCATTTCACACCGATCCCGTTTTATTTATAAGGAGATGAATTCCACTTGTTGTATCTTGCAGTTGCCACGGTTATTCCGGCATTATTAACAATAATTCTTTTGAAATTAGAAAAAATCGAAAAAATCAAGAATATGCCATATGCCGCAAAGCAAATTATAGTCGGCATTATATTCGGCATATATGCAATCGGCTGCACGGAATTCGGCGTTGATATTAACGGTGCGGTAATCAATGTGCGCGACACCGCACCTATTGTTGCCGGCCTTGTTTTCGGCGGTCCTGCCGGCATAATTTCCGGCATAATTGGCGGTGTTGAAAGATGGTTCAGCGTATATTGGGGCGGCGGCGAAGTAACAAGACTTGCCTGCTCACTCGCAACGGTAATTGCAGGTTTCACGGCGGCAAATCTTCGCAAAATTATGTTCAAAAAGCAAAGACCGTCTTCCAATTTTGCCGTAGCAATCGCACTCGGAACTGAAGTGCTACATATGCTGCTTGTCTTGCTTACAAATATGGATAATATGAGCGTTGCATTTGAATTTGTGCAAAAATGCACCGCACCCATGATTATTTGCAATGTAATCGCCACGGGTCTTGCAGTGTTTCCTGCAAGAAAAGCAAACTTCAAAATTGAAAAGCCGCAAAGAATTGTCAAAAGCTTTTTGAATGCTTTATTTGTATGCGTTTTTATTCTTTTTGTAATCACCTGTTCCATAACATATGCCATCAACGCAAGCATCTGCAAAAGTGAAGCGAAATCCATGCTTTCCTCCAACTTAACTGATGTTACGCAGGAAATAGAGAGAAACGGCATAACGGACAGACTTTCACATTGGAGAACCGGTCAATCCGGCGGCGTACTTCTTTGCGATAAAAGCGGAAACCTGCTTGCTGCAAGCAAGGAAGGTGAGCCGATTGAAATTAAGGATTACAACAACCTTTACAGTGAGCTGAAAGCCTCCCTTAAAGAAAACACTTTTTACAAAACCAAAATCAACGGTGAAACAATGTATTGCGAATACCGTGCATATTCAGACTATTATGTATTTACATATATGTCTGCCGATGAAGCCGACCTTTCAAGCAATGTAACCCTGTATATGATTTTATTTATGGAAACATTGATTTACATCACCGTTTTCTGCCTTGTTTATCAAATTACAAGAATAAAATTCATCGAAAAAATTGAACAAATAAATGAAGGGCTTGAAGAAATCGTTCAGGGCAATTTGGATACCAAGCTCAATGTAAGAAGCAGTTATGAATTTTCGAATCTTTCCGATGATATAAATTCAACGGTAGACACATTAAAAAATTATATTTCAGAAGCAAAAAACAGAATCGAGCAAGAGCTTAAACTTTCAAGGCAAATTCAAAAATCCGCTGTTCCGTTTATTTTTCCGCCGTTTCCAAAGCGCGACGATTTTGAAGTATATGCTCTGATGAACACTGCCAAAGAGGTTGGCGGCGATTTCTACGATTTTTACTTTACCGATAACAACCATTTTGCATTTTTGATTGCGGATGTTTCGGGAAAGGGCATTCCGGCGGCAATGTTTATGATGGCAAGCAAAACTCTTATCAAAAGTCTTGCCGAAAGCGGAAAAACGGTTGACACCGTGTTTAACGAAACAAATGAAAAGCTTTGCCGAAGCAATGACGCAGGTATGTTTGTAACAGCTTGGATGGGTGTTGTAAACCTTGAAACGGGACATATGGCATTTGCAAACGCCGGCCATAATCCGCCGCTTATATGCAGAAAAAACGGCAATTTTGAATATTTGAAAACAAAGCCGAACTTCATTTTAGCAGGAATGGATTGTACCGTTTACCAAAAATATGAATTATGGCTTAATCCGGGCGACGAAATCTATTTATATACCGACGGCGTAACTGAGGCAAACGATGTTAACGGAAAGCTTTTCGGCGACAATCGCCTGCTGAAGAGCATGCAAAATTTAAACGGCGCTTCACCCGAGAATATTTGCAAGCAAATTGAAAGCGATGTAAACACATTTGCAAAAGATGCGGAACAAAGCGACGATATGACGATGCTGTCATTCAGGCTTAATTATATGAAAAACACCAACAGCATAACCGTTTATCCCGATTCAAAGGCACTTGAGCGGATTAACGACTATATTTGCAAAATGCTCAAAGAAATCAATGTTTCAAAAAGCGTTCTCAATAAAATAAGCGTAATAATCGATGAAATCTACTCAAATATATCGAAATACAGCTGCGCAACAAAACTTACCGTAAGTTACTCGCTTCAAAATGAGCAGCTGCTGCTGACGTTTGCGGACAATGGCAAGCCTTATGACCCTACTGAAAGCAAGGCGCCGGATATTGCTCTTTCCGCAGAAGAAAGGGAAATCGGCGGACTCGGCATATTTATGGTAAAAAATATGTCTTCGTCAATTGACTATAAATACGAAAATGCTGAAAATATTTTGAATATTACGGTTGAATTGAAATAGAATGGAGTGAATGGATTGTACGACAATGCATTAGTTTTTGCAATTGAGGCACACAAAAATCAAAAGAGAAAGGATGGCAAACCGTATATATACCATCCGGTTTCCGTAGCAATAAATCTTGCAAAAAGCGGAGCTGACGATGATTTAATTTGCGCCGGATTGCTTCACGATACGGTTGAGGATACAACGGTGTCTTACGATGAATTGCAAGAGGAATTTGGCGGAAGTATTGCAGAATTGGTTTTAAGCGACACCGAGGACAAAAAATTATCCTGGGAAGAACGCAAAAAATCAACAATAGAGTTTTTAAAAACCACTGACGATCGCAATATCAAAATGCTGATTTGTGCCGACAAGCTGGCTAATGTGACCGACATAAAAAACTCGATTGAAATAAACGGCGATGATACTTGGTCCATATTCAGATATGGAAAGGACAAACAAAAGTGGCTTTACACAGAGCTTGTTGACGCATTAAAGTCACTCGGGGATTTACCTATGTATCAGAAATTCAAACAAATTGTAACAGAAATTTTTTAAAAACAGGAGATATATTATGAGCGTAAAAGTTGAAACAAAAAACAATCTTACATATGTATTTGTATCAGACAGCATTACTTCTGCAAATGCAGAAAAATTTGAAGAGGCAATTGCCGACAGACCCGGAGATACTGACGGAATTATAATAGATGCAACTGAGCTCGAATTTATTTCCTCTGCAGGACTTCGTGTAATTCTCGGTGCAAAAAAAAGATGCGCTTCAAAGCCGTTTAAGGTAATCGGCGTTAACAATGACGTTAAAAGTGTGTTTGATGTTACGGGCTTTTCGGAAATAATGGATATCGAGGGCAGTGTTCGCCAAATAAACATTGACGGCTGCGAGCTTATCGGCGCAGGTGCCTGTGGCGAGTGCTACCGTGTAGACGACGAAACAATCGTTAAATTATATTATTCTCACGTTGACAATGAGGAAATCGAAAATGAAAAAGCTTTTGCAAAAAAAGCTTTTGTAATGGGTGTTCCCACCGCAATTTCATACGATATTGTTGAGTGTAACGGCAGAACCGGCGTCATGTATGAGCTTATAAAATCAAAAACACTCGGCGAGCTTATCAGGCAGGATTATGCCAATGTTGATAAATATATTGATATGTATGCGAACATGTGCAAAAAAGTAGGCTCAATCAAGATTGACGACCCCGAAATCCCCGATTTTAAAGTTGCCAACCGTGCTGATATAGATAAGCTTACAACGATTGACGAACGTGAAAGAGAATATTTAATCAAGTTTTTGGATATCGTTCCAAACGGCAACAATTGCATTCACGGCGATTTAAATCTTAATAACATAATGGTGGAAAACAACGATTGTTTGCTTATCGACATGGGCGAGCTCGGTGTGGGCACACCGATGTTTGATATTTCAAGAATTATCTTCTCAATGCAATACGGCAATACGGCTCCGGGAGAAATGAACACATTTTATAAAATGCCAAGCGAACAGGTATCTGAAATTTTCAACAAATTTATGTTGAAATATTACGGCGAACCGTTTGAAGAAGCCGCCAAAAAGAATGCTGACTTAAAATGGCTCTATCCCCTTGCTTGGTTCAGATGTGCAGTTTCAATGCTTAGGGCAAACAGATGGAACGATGAAAAAAGAACACTTGCAAAGGATTTGCTTGATAATCATCTTATCCCATTTGTTGACGAACAAACAAAATAATCACTTGCAATAAAATGCAACACATGGCAAAATCCCTCTGACGAATATACATCAGAGGGATTTTTTCATATCCTTTTATAAGCGGATAATATAATCATCCTTTCTTTTTGCCGGTTCGCCGACAGCTGCCGACGGATATCCGAGCGCAATAGCGCCGACCCCTTTCATCGTTTCGGGCAAACCCCATACTCTTAGTAGGGCTTTACCTTTCTCGCTGTCAAAAATCTCTCTTTCCCTGTGCACCCACACAGAGCCAAGTCCTAATGACGAAGCGGCAAGCATCATATTTTCAAGTACACAACTGCCGTCCTCAACAAAAGTACTTGCATTTCCATCGGCAAGCACAAGTACAATTACCGGTGCGCCGTAATAAGGATCTGTATTACTGCCCATAATTTCAGCATTCAGCTTTGCGATTTCATCCCTATATTTTTTTGAAGTAATCGCTATAATTGTCGGGGATTGACGACCTCCGCCGGTCGGAGCATATGTTCCGGATTCAAGAATTGTATTCAACAATTCTTCTTCAACAGGCTCGTTTTTATATGCACGAATGCTCCTTCGCGATTTTATTGTGTTCAATACTTCGTTTGTCATACCGAATTTTCCTAGATAATTACTTTTTATAAATTATTTTTTTCTTAGTGAGAGCGGGATTTCATTTTTTTCATATGTTTCCCACACATTTATTCTGTCGTCCTCATCAATTTGGCGAACAACCTTTGCAGGAACGCCTGCAACAATGCTGTTTGGCGGAACATCTCTGTTCACCACCGCACCTGCGGCAACAATACTGTTTTCACCGATAGTTACACCACCGCAAATCGTTGCGCTTGAGCATATCCAACAATTGTCTTTAATTGTAATCGGCATTGCATATTCAAGGTCGTGATTGCCGTCGGGATAATCGGCAGGCAAACGCTCCTCGGCAATAAAAGGGTGATTGGGCGTTGCAAGAGTAACATTTGCACCGAACCAAACATTATCGCCCAAGGTAATCGGTGCCACATCAAGAAAAGTACAGTTGTAATTTACAAAACAGCCCTTGCCAACATTTATGTTCACACCGTATTCGCAATAAAACGGAGCAAATGCAAACAATTCCTTGCCTTTTGCAGATGGAATAAGCCTCTCAAGTGCACGCTGTTTTGTTTTAAACCTCCAAACGGCGATTTTGTTAAACCGATCGCATCTTGTAAGTCCGAGTGCATGTTGCTTAAAAATATCCTTGCTTGCGGAATTATAAAGCTTGCCTGCAACCATTCTGTCCCAATCGCTTATGTTGTTATACATAAATCATACCTCCATTAAACGGTTAAATCTTTAACCCATTTATATTTTTTATAATGCCAATACACCGCCGGCAATTTTACTATTTCATCAAGGTTCACAATAAAGTATACCGCAAGCACAGGCAATTTCAAAACAAAAGCGGCAATCATACCAAGCGGCACGGTAATACACCACATTGTGATTATGTCGCAATGAAAGCCGAACTTCGAATCACCGCCCGCACAAAAAATACCTGCAATGGTTGTACCGTTTATTGATTTTCCTATCATATAATACGAGCACATATAAAGCATATATTTCAAATATCCGTTTGCCGCATCGCTCAAATCGGTAACTGATAAAATCAGCGGACTTACGGCAATCAATAACAAACCCGAACACGCACCGAAAATGATTGACAGTTTACAAAGTCTTCGCCCATACTCCTTTGCCAATTCCAAATTACCGGCACCAAGCTCGTTGCCGACCATAATTCCGCCGCCGCTTCCGAGGCCGAGGCAAAGGCAAGCAACAAGATTTTTTACGATATTCGCAATGGAATTTGCAGCTACGGCATCTGTTCCCAAATGCCCCATTATTACAGAATACATCGAAAAGCCGACACCCCAAACAATCTCGTTGCCGAGAACAGGCGAAGTATATTTCCAAAAATCACTGCGAAGATACTTATCGCTGAGCCGAATATACTGCGTTTTCAGCTTTGCGCTGTCTTTTTTAGCCGTTTCAATAATGCACCAAGCAACTTCAATCACCCTTGCAATAACTGTTGCAAGAGCAGCACCTGCAATTTCAAGCCTAGGAAGTCCAAGCAAGCCGAAAATAAAAACCGCATTAAACATGATATTAACAATTACACTCACCGAACTGATAAGGCTTGATTTTGCCGCTTTGCCAGTATTTTTAAGAATACAAAGGTAAATTTGTGATATACCTGTTAAAAAGAACGACGGCGACACTGCACGCAGATAAATTGCACCGCTGTCAACTAATGCACTATCATTTGTAAAAATACGCATAAGTATTTTAGGGATGCACAGCCCTAAAAAGAAAAACACGAAAGAAACAATTGCCGTAATTTTCATTGCATAAGCAAATATTTTTTCAACCGACACTTTATCATTTTTGCCCCAATATTGTGCTGCAAACATCGAAAGACCAATCGTCACAGCGGCAAAAAACAGATTTTCAACAAATGTCACCTGACCTGCAAGTGACACTGCCGACAAAGCATCCTGACTTAACATTCCGAGCATTACGGCATCGGACGCGCTGACAAGTGCAAGCATAAATTGCTGAAAAGCAATAGGGAAAATAAGAGTAATTAGTTTTTTTGAAAAATCGGAGGATTTTGTAAACATACTTTTACCTCACATTGACACAGCTATTATTTAATATTATAATTATATCGTGATTATCGCTTATATTCAATCAATATTCTACATATTATTATAACAATCCTGTGAGGTGATTATATGCTGTCGGTTGACATGAAGGATGACCGCTCTGAAATTGTGCATTATGATTTTGAAGAATATCCGATTTACATAAGAAAAGCATTGCTCTCATCTTACGAAAATTTTGAAGCACCGCCCCATTGGCACGATGATATTGAGTTCATATTGGCATTGCAAGGCGAAATGAATTATAATATCAACGGTGAAATCGTTACAATAAAGCAAGGTGACGGAATTTTTGTAAATTCAAATCAATTGCACTGCGGCTTTTCAAAAAGTAAAAGTGAATGTGAGTTTATCTGCATTTTAATTCATCCTATTATGCTTTGCATATCACAGGCTTTTGAGCGTGATTATGTTTTGCCGCTTATAAAAAATCAAAATATTCCGTATTTATACCTTTCCGGCAAAATTCATTGGCAAAATGAGATATTAAGCAATATATTAAATATGTATAATGCAAAAAACAATACATCAGCAGTGCTGAAAACATCAGCCTGCTTTTTAAGAATATGGTCACTTATTTTCAGCAACACAAAAGCTCCCGCTACCAAGCAAGCACAAAACAGCGACCTCACCGTTTTGAAAAATATGATAGGCTTTATTCAAAAATCGTATAAAGAAAAAATCACACTTAATGACATTGCAAAGGCGGGAGCGGTTGGACAAAGCAAATGCTGTAAGCTGTTTGAAAAGCATATAGGCACAACTCCTAATGCATATTTAATTCAGTACCGCCTGCACCAAAGCACTTGGTATTTGAAAAATACCGATATGACTATAACTCAAATTGCACACTGCGTCGGTTTTTCAGGTAGCAGCTATTTTGCCGAAACCTTTAAAAAAAGATATGGCAAAACGCCAAGCGAATACAAAAGGCAAGTTCTGAGCGTTGACTTTATGAAAGGTTAGGTGTATAAAAAATCAAAGCTGCCTTGGCTTCCAAGCGTTTTTCTCTCCGACAGTCACACGGATATTGACAGATTTATCTCTCGTTCTCATTTAAAATCTGTCTCCTTTCATTTGGGT
>CAVLCX010000005.1:17306-19798 GCA_963661525.1 bacterium | reverse complement strand
GTATAAAGCTTCTGATAATCATCTTGAAGTTCTTGAATTCTTTCCTGTGATGCTTCTTCACCTTTTTCAGCTTCCTGCTGATATTTAAGAGATATAAGCTGCATTTCCTGCATTTGCTGTTGAAGGTTTTCGTCTGCATCATTTACCTTTGCAGCAGCCTGAAGAGCGATAAAACGCTCGTCCTTCTGAATTTCTTTGCCTAATTCTCTGAGTGCTGATTCAATACTCATATTTGTTTCTCCTTTACTAATTCGCCCCTCATAACAAATGTAAGCGGTTCGATTACTTTAATGTTTTGGAAAGTTCCGATAAGGCTTTCGTCACCTTCAAATTCTATAATCAAATTACCGTCATTTCTGCCGGCAATATAATTATCTGCCAATTTGCCTTTACCGTATACATAGCATTTATAAGTTTTGCCTTGGTGAAGGCTCATTTGCTCGGAACTTATTTTTTCTTGTAAATCGGTAAGTTCTTTAAACCATCTTGACTTTTCTTCGGCCGGAACAGGGTCGTCCATCTTCGCTGCCGGTGTACCCTCACGCTTTGAATAAATGAATGTGAAAAGCTGGGTAGCTTTTATTTCCTTAACAAGTGAAAGCGTTTCCTGAAATTCCTCGTAAGTTTCGCCCGGGAAACCGACTATAATATCACTTGTAATTGAAAGTTCATCACCCATAAGCTTGCGGGCGTAATTTATAAGTTCAAGATACTGTTCTCTTGTATAATGCCTGTTCATCGCTTTTAAAACCCTGTTGCTTCCGCTTTGAAAAGGCAGGTGCAAATGCTGTGCCACCTTGTCACATTCAGCCATAGTTTCAATAAGCTCTTTTGTGCAGTCTTTCGGGTGGCTTGTCATAAATCTTATTCTGAAGTCTCCGTCTATATCGTTAAGCTGCCTTAAAAGTTCGGCAAAAGTAACTTTAGGCTCTAAATCCTTACCGTAAGAATTTACATTTTGACCTAAAAGAGTAATTTCCTTATACCCCTGCTCCACAAGACACTTAAATTCGGCAATAATATCTGCTTTTTCCCTGCTTCTTTCTCTTCCCCTTACATACGGTACAATGCAGTAAGAGCAAAAGTTATTGCACCCGTACATAATCGGCAGCCAAGCTTTAGCATCATTATCACGCTTAACGGGAATACCCTCGGCAATAACTTCATCTGTATCATCAATATCAAACACACGCTTTTTACCGGTAAGTGCTTTATAAAGAAGTTCAGGAAGCTTATGCACAACATGAGTGCCGAAAACAAGGTCTACAAATGGATAAGATTTTTTGATTTTATCGGCTATATGTTGCTGCTGCATCATACATCCGCAAAGTGCGATTACAACATCGTGATTTTTCTGCTTATAGCTTTTAAGTGCGCCGACATTGCCGAATACTCTGTCCTCTGCGTGTTCCCTTACTGCACAGGTGTTAAAAATTATAAGCTTTGCTTCAAGCCTGTCATCAGTGAAATCATATCCCATAAGTTCAAGCATACCCTTGATTTTTTCACTGTCGGCAACATTTTGCTGGCAACCGTATGTGATTACACAAGCTTTTGGTTTTTCATCATAAGACGCTGAAATAACAGAGCTTACCTTTTGTGTAAACTGCTTCTGCCTGCCAAGTTCTTCATTTGAAACAGTATGTGATTTTTTAGTGTTTTCGCTCAATTATTCGCCCTCACAATCAAAAAATTTGCCACTGTGTATGCGTATAATTTATTCGCACATACACCCTTGCATTATACGGAAAATATTATATCAAATATATATACTTTAATCAATATATAAATATAAATAAAATAATAATTTTAAATAATTGATTTTTGTTTATGTTAATGATAGAATATCATATAACTTTTAATTTTCAGAAAGAAGCGAAGTGATTATGCTAAAAAAACGAGGAGCAGGCGTATTACTGCACATAAGCTCTATGCCAAGTGATTACGGCGTAGGCGTTTTTGATGAAAATGTCATTCATTTTATTGACAAAATTGCCGATATGGGATTTACCTATTGGCAGGTATTACCGTTTAACCCACTTGACGGTGCTAATTCACCGTATTGCTCACCGTCTGCCTTTGCAGGCAATTACCTTTTCATAAATCCAAAAGATCTTTTTGATATGAACCTTGTAAGCGAAGAGGATTATAAATCAAACATTTACACCGGCACACCGTACACCGCAGATTATGAATTTGCCGCAGAAAAAAGGCTTGAACTTTTAAAAAAAGCATTTTTAAATATAAATGACGATATTGCAAAGGAAATAAAAGAATTTGAAATAAATAACTCCTGGCTTACCGATTACAGCGTATTTATGGCTGTAAAAGAACAGGAAAATATGAAGCCTTGGTGGGAATGGAGCAATAAACACGCGCATTATTTTGAATGCATTAAAAATATTTATTCATATGAAGAAAGTGCGGCTTTTTGGAAATTTGTGCAATATATTTTTTACAGGCAATGGAACGAAATCAAATCTTATGCAAAT
>CAVLCX010000005.1:0-17296 GCA_963661525.1 bacterium | reverse complement strand
GCGATGGACAGCGTTGATGTTTGGTCAAATCTTCCTATGTTTTTAATAGACGAAAAAACGCTGAAAGTTGAAAAAGTTGCCGGTGTACCGCCTGATTATTTCAGCGAAGACGGTCAGCTTTGGGGCAACCCGATTTATGATTGGGACGCTATGGAAAAAGATAATTACAGCTGGTGGATTTCAAGAATAGGCCATTCTTTAAAGCTTTATGATACCGTAAGAATTGACCATTTCAGAGCCTTTGCATCATATTGGGCAGTGCCTGCCGAGTCAAAAACAGCCAAAATCGGCGAATGGCTTGACGGCCCTAAAATGAAACTTTTCAACAAAATATTTGAAGCATTTCCGAACGCTCCCATCATAGCTGAAGATTTAGGTGTATTCGGTGAAGATGTGGTTAAACTGCTGGCGGATACAAACTTTCCGGGAATGAAGGTTGTACAATTTGGATTTGACCCAAATTCCGATTCATCACATATGCCGCATAACGCCGTACCAAACAGCATAAATTATGTAGGCACACACGATAACAACACCATTTTAGGCTGGCTTTGGGAAGCAAGCAAAGATGAAAGAAAATTTGCGCTTGAATATTGCGGATTTTACGGGAATAACTGGGGCGAAGGCGGATATTACAGCGCATCGTGCAGAAAAATCATTGAAACAGTGTGGAAAAGTTCATCAAATGTGGCTATCATTGCGCTTCAGGATATGTGCGGCTTCGGTTCTGACTCAAGGATGAATATTCCCGGTGTGCCGGATAGAAATTGGAGATTCCGCACCACAAGAGATACGATTGATAATATTGATACATCATATTTCAAGCATATCAATTCACTTTTCAGAAGAATGTACCCGGCATTTGATGATAAAGAAAACAAATAAAAAAGTTGCGTGCAGGCTTTTGCCTGCACGCTTTTTTATATTCATCTAGTTGTTGTTATCGTCATCACCATCGGAATTTGAGCAGCAAGGTGAAGAACCTTCTTTTTCACTTGGGAAAAACTGCTCAACAGGGAAATCAATACCCTGGAAAGTTTCGCACGGGTTAGAAGTATTGCAGTTACATTCTCTGTCAGGAATGCAGTAATCATATGCAGGGATAAGAATTTGTGCGTCACGCTCCATTTGAACAATCGAAAACAAGCCGAGTGTTACAAGTATTGCTTTAGATGCGCCGCAGGACGGAATTGTATCCTCCATAGAATTAAGAATAGACTGCGGGAACGAAGAAGAAACGGAAATGTTGCAATCACAGCTATCGCAAATATCAGTTGAAAGTACAACGGGGTCAACCGCCTGAACCTTTGCAACAGGGTTTGTATATTGCGGTGCAACAGGGCAATCCGTAGTTTCGCTTACCGGGTTTGAAACAAATACTTTTACATCGCCGTTTGAGCCGAAAAGAATACATTTTTTATTAAATTTTGCAAAGCCGACTGCAACCTGCGGTGTGGTGCAAGGTGCTGAATAAGTATCGAAGCAAAGCTTGAAATAGAATGTAATATCTACGCTGTAAAAGCCTCGATTAAACGGTACTTCTTCAACATCAATACTAACCTCTTCAATACAGCAATCACGGGTTTTTACCGTAACTGCTTCGTCAATAAGTCGCTGGCTTCTTGAAAAAAATGTAACTCTTAAATCTTCAAGGCAATCTTTGCTTACGCAGCTGTCAAAAATACGCTTTGTATCAATGCAAACCGCCTCATTTATGCGTCTTTCACCTGTGTCTAAATTGAGATTATCAGGCATAAAAAAACTCCTTTATAAAATATTGAAGTAAACTTCAGTAATATTCTATGAAGGAGTTGATTTTTTGTTAACTTTTAAAATGCAACATCTATATAATTTTTGCCGATAATTTCTGATTTTGCAACTTTTGTATACGGTGCTATTCTGTAAAAATTCCTTGAATATGCACCTGCCGATTTATCCTCAAATTTAAGGCTTTGGGCAGTTGCAATTTGCTTATATGTACCGTTATAAAGCGCACGGTAAACCTTATAACCCGTATTTCCGTTAACAGAACTTAGGGTAATAAGAGGCTTATTTCTGAGCGAAAATGATGTTGATGCAAGCGTTACATTAGCTAAATTTTGGCTGTAATTTTTAGAATAAAGGCAAATAGTGCTTGTACCGGCAGAAATATTATTACTGCTTTTAATAACCGCAAATGAGTCGTTTGCAACCCTTATTCCGTAACTTTTTATATTTGTAATACTGTTATTATCTATATCAATATTTTTACTGCTTAAGGAATTAGCATTATAGATCGAAATTCCGTTATTAAACTTACCTTCAATCACATTGCCCTCAACAATGTTTTTAGAACTGGCACATATATTAACAGCGTTAATTCCGCTTTCTGCCGATGCATAATCGGTTAATCTGTTAGAAACAATTTCACTGTTATTTACACCTGTTACAAATATTCCGCGTGATTCTGATGAACTGCAATTTACAGTATTATTGCTGATTGATAAATCGCTGATAGTATAATCACCGGCACAATTTATAACACCCTTGCCTGCTGCTGTTTGAGCATCAATTTTACCGCCGTATGCATAAATACCGTAGCTTGATTTATCTGCCATTTGCTTAATATTCATAACATTACCGCTTATAACGGTAGATGATTTTGAATTTATACTGCCTACCTTACCGTCATTTGGAATATACATTCTTTGCGAATAGTCATCCTTGAAAATGTTATTAGGTAAATATTCAAAGCTGATACCTGCACTTACATCACTGAAAGTATTGTTGATAATTTTGCTGTTTTTATAGTTAAAGCAGCTGATTGCTTTTTCTTGAATGTTAGTGAATACATTATTTTCAATTACAATATTATCAAAATATTTGCTTACTACTCCCGAGCGAGTACCGATACCGGAATACAAATCATCAAATACACATCCGCTTATAGTGATATTTTTATTAGGTGTATCATCAAATTCTTCAAATCCTACAAAATGCGCACTGTCGTGCAAAATATCAAGCTGAATAGCTTCACATGAATTGTTACTTGTGGCACTTCTTATACCTTTAGTAAATACACTGTTGGTGATTGATACTGTATCTGCACCTGCGACTTCAATGTGATGTGCATCTTTAACGCTGTATATTTTAACTTTATTTATGCTCAAATTAGTACAATGGCCGAAACGCATAGCGCAAGAGCCATTATTACTCATATCCCAAGTGCCACCGTCAATTTTAATATTTCTAAATCCGTTATAAAGAATATGCTTCTGCCCGAAATCGCCTGATTTAATTATATTTTGACCTTTAGGTGCTGTTTGAATAAGCGTAGTTTCATCATCAAGATAAAGCTCTGTATTACTAAAAATATTTAATGTTGAATTAAGATTAAACCTTCCTTTAGGAAGATAAATTCTGTATCTTTTTTCATCAGTCGCATTATTTCTTGCTTCATCTAAAGCTTTTTGTATGGTTTTAACATTTTCGTCTGCTGTGCCGGCTAATTCGTTTGCAGAAACAGAAATATCCTCATAGGTAATTTCATCTGCAAACGCAGTTACGCTTGAAAATGACAATACCATAACTGCACACAAAATAAACGATATTATTTTTCTCATTTTTATACCCTTCTTATTATGCAAAAATCAATCTTTAATAAAACATAGCTTAAGTGATTTTGGCAGCACTTTAAAATTAACTTCGCTGTAATCAAAGTTTTCACCGTCACAGTTGCCTAAAAGCGCATTTCCGTCAGTAGACCAAATTCTGCCGCCTACCACCTTGCCGAATGAAATATGCTTTTGCAGTTTTTCAACTTCACCGTTGCTGTATTTAGGAATCAGCGGAAGTGCCTGAAAAGCATTTACCGGGTGGCAAAGTGCAAAATCAAGAAGTCCGTCATCAAGCACCGAATTTGGTGCAGGGCAAAAGCCGCCGCCGTAATAACTTGCATTGCAAATTGCAAAAAGAGTGTAATCACAAGGGGCTACGGTGTACTTATAAGGTTTTCCTTCATCATCAACACAATCAAGGTCAATATTTATTTGATAGGTCATTGATTGGCACAATGCGGGAACCACAGCAATATTATATGCCTGATGCCCAAGTGCCGGAATTTTACCTGCTATTTTTCTGCCTATGGTTTCAACTTTTGTATCAAGCCCATAGCTCATAACATTTATGCATTTTTCACCGTTATAATCAATAAGGTCAATAGGCTTAACATCATATTTAATTTTACCGTTATAAAAGCCAAATGCCTTAATTACATTTTCAACATTTATATTTTTTGTACCGTAAACTTTTTTAGCAAAGTCATTGCCTGTGCCGAGAGGTAAAAGAAGCATAGGCGTATCTGTACCGGCAAGTCCGTTTGCAATTTCGTGTACCGTTCCGTCACCGCCGCAAGATACAATTACACACTCACTGCCGTATTCTTTAGCATATTTTTTTGCAATAAGCTGTGCATCACCCTGCGCGTGTGTAGGTTCAACAATCATTTCATCATCACACATACGAAATGTTGATTTAATTCTTGAAAAAATCTTTGCTTTATCATCATTGCCGGCAATAGGATTTATAATAAATATGTATTTCATTTTCTATTCCCTCTTCATCAACTCATCATAATTAAACGATTACTTTTGTTCCGCCGACAGGGCGAATAATAAGTATATGGCACGAACCTTCACCGAATACTCGGTCAATAGTATTTTTATATTCATCAAGCATATCGTTAGGCACAAAAGCCTGAATTGTTCCTGCAAAGCCGCCGCCGTGAACTCGCCAAGCACCCTTAGCTTTAAGCAGTTTTTCACTTAAGCATAAAGCCAAAGAAAGCTTTTGCTCGGTAGGTGTTTTAGGGGAGTATACATTTTGATTATAAAGAAAAGATGAAAATCCTGATTCCGTAATAGCTTGCTTAAAAGCTTCAAAATCGTTATTTTCGAGGCTTGATACAGCTTTATCTACCCTGTCATTTTCACCGAAGAAATGAAATGCACGAAGAATGGCACGGTCATTAACCTTATCTTGAAGTTCTGCAAGGTGACTTAAGAAATCATCATATTCCACCTCACGCAAAACTTTTTTGCCGAATGCTTTTGCCACATCTTCCATTTCGCTTCTTACAGCGGCATAATCATCTGTAAGGTCACTGTGATTACCGTGGGTATCAACAATGCAAAGGGCATATCCGCTTTTTGCAAAATCGTAATCAACCTTTTTAATAATAGGATTTGCTGTATCTTTAAAATCAATAGTTACAAATGTACCTACTGAAGACGCCATTTGGTCAAGCAAGCCTGAAGGTTTACCGAAATATACATTTTCGCTGAATTGTGATGCCTTTGCTACCGTAACAGCGTCAATATTTCCGCCGTTATAAAGATGATTAACTATTGTTGCAATCAGCACTTCAAATGCAGCTGAAGATGATAAGCCCGAGCCGCCCATAACATCACTTGTGGTGCAAGCGTCAAACCCGCCGATATTGTATCCGTATTCCTTAAGGCCTGCCACAACACCTTTAATCATAGCGGCTGATTTTCCGTATTCAGCTTCATTAAGTGTTAAAACAGAAATATCAACATCATTAAGCCCATGGCCCTCACTCTTTTCCTTAATAACCATATCGTCCCTTTTAGCAGCTATTGCAATAGCGTCAAGGTTAATGGAAGCAGCTAAAACTTTACCGTTGTTATGGTCTGTATGGTTACCGCAAACTTCGGTTCTGCCCGGTGCGCTTAAAACAAATACATCCCTGTCATCACCAAAAAGTTTAATAAATTCGTTAATAGTTCTTATATAACGAGGTTTCTGCGCATTAACTGCACTGTCTGAAACATATATTTTCTTGAGTTCGCTGTCAAACTCATTATTTTCAATTTTAGTGATTAACTCGCTTGGTTTCATTTATATTCTCCTTATAAAACAATTTTATATTTTTCTTTTTCAGAATAAATCAAAAGTGTTTGATTCATCTGCTTTGATTTAATACCGTAAAATATATTAAACAAAATGATTGACAAGCCTGTAAAGCTTACAATAATTATTAAAAGCACAAGGAATTGCGCCGAAAAAGGATTATAAATTGCCGAACCTATTTTGGTATAAATAAAGAGCCGCGGCATAAATCCCATAAGGCTTAAAAGCGAATAATAAACAAAATCATATCGCATTGAGCCGTAATATTTTGATACCATTCCAAGCGGAATTGCAGGAAACAGCCTTGATACAAAAAGAACATACGGGTTACCGTTGCCCTTAAATTCAATCCATTCCTTAATAAATTTAAGCTTTTTTATTCCGAGTATCATTCCTGTCCATCCGCCGCCGATAAATTTACCCTCAAGATATTTTACTATAAAGAAAAACTCGGTAAAAATAATATTTATCGCAACAGCCTCTGCAAGCGGAAATACCATACCTGATATTACACATAAAAAGCCCATTGGTATCGGCAATTGGCATTTTGCAATATACAGTGCAAAAATACATATAATTATCTCAACATCACTGTCAAGCTTAACAACGGAATCATCTATTTGCTTAAGATAATTTATAAGCGTGTCAAACCTCACTTCAAGCTTTGCGTGATTATAAAGTGCAATACCGAGGAAGATTAAAACAGCACCTGTAATTACAAGTGTTACCGCAGATATTAAATTTGTTTGATGCCTTTTTTGCTGTTTCACAAATTCATCTCCGTAAATATTCTTACACTAATACTTATTAACAAGCTTCGTGGAAATTGCCTAAAAACTCAAATTCAGGCAGTTCATCGGAAAGCGCACAAATAAGGTCAAGCGTTTCCTCATCTTTAACATTTCCCAATACATCAACATAAAAATAGTAGCTGAAGTCACTGTTTTCAATAGGCCTTGATTCAAGTTTAGTCAAGTTTAATCCTGCCATTGAAAAGCGGCCCAAAACCCTGTAAAGCGAACCTGTTTTATGCGGAAGTGCAAATATGAGCGATATTTTTTGTGCATCACTCGGAATTGCAAGTTCCTTTGAAATAACTATAAATCTTGTAGTATTTTTATCATTATTTTGAATATTACGCTTGAGAACATTAAGCCCGTATTTTTTAGCCGCCAATTCACTGCATATTACAGCTACATTGTTTTTAGGTGATTCGCTGACATATTTTGCCGCAGCGGCAGTGTTTGAATAGTTAATTCCAGTGAAATCAAAATTTCTCAAAAAATTATTACACTGTGAAAGGGCTTGCGGATGGCTGTAAACATCAGTAATATCCTCATATTTTGTATCGCTCTTTGCACAAAGGCAATGTTCTATTTTCAAATCATATGCGCCTACAACATAAAATCTGTATTTCATAATAAGGTCATAAGATTCGTGAACGGAGCCTGCTGTTGAATTTTCAACAGGAATAACACCGAACTTTGAATCACCCCTGTTTACCGCTTCAAAAACATCTTCAAATCTCTTATGAAAATGAATATCTGTATTTGGGAAAATTTTATTTGATGTCACACCGCTGTACGCACCCTCAACACCTTGGCAGGCAATCGGTTTGCCGGCGGTATCTAGCTTATCAACCTTGATAGCATTTTCAATATCTTCCCGGAGTTCTTTGCCGCCGCCTACTATTTTGTGCTGCAAGGCTCTTGAAGCGTCCATCGTAGCGGCAAATACGGTTTTTATGGTTTCACCTTGCTTGCCGCATTTTTTTGCAACATCGTCAAGAATTTGCTGTTCACGCTCACTGTTTAAAACAGGCATACCGCGTTCAACCTTATATTGCGCCACTTTTTCAGATACACTCATCCTCTTAAGTAAAAGCGGAATAAGTTCATCATCTATTTCATCAATTTCTTTTCTAAGTTCTAATAAATCCATTTATATTTCCTTTTTCGTTAATTTTATGCCATAAGGTCAAGAAGAGCAAATGCAACCGCACTTTCAATTACCGGCAATGCCCTCGGCACAATGCAAGGGTCGTGCCTGCCGTGAATAACAAGCTCTTCCTCGGTCATGGTCTGCAAATTAACACTCTTTTGCGGTTTTGATATTGACGGGGTCGGCTTAATCACAGCCTTAACTATAATCGGTGCACCCGTAGTCATTCCGCCGATAATACCGCCGTTATTATTTTTATTAACAAATATTTTTCCGTTTTTAATCGAATATGTATCATTTGCTTCGTAACCCGTCATATTCGCAAGGTCAAAACCTGCGCCGAATTCAACACCTTTTACAGCCGGAACACCGAAAAGGGATGATGAAATATGACTTTCCACAGTGGAAAAAATATTAGCCCCCACGCCGACAGGCATACCGCAAACAGCACATTCAATTATTCCGCCGACGCTGTCCCCGTCAAGCCTTGCTTTTTCAACTGCTTGGCGCATTTTTTCCTCAACATTATCGTTAATAACACCAAAAGGCTTTGATGATACGGCAATAAGCTGCTCTCTTGTTACTTCAGCCTTATCAAAGCTATCATCATAAACACCGTTTATGCTTAATATATGCGCCCCAACGGTAATACCCTTTTGAGCTAAAATTTGCTTTGCTATTGCGCCGGCAAAAACAAGCGGTGCAGTAAGCCTGCCGCTGAAATGGCCGCCGCCTCTGACATCATTATTTCCTTTATATTTAACATAAGCCGGATAATCGCTGTGTGACGGACGCGGCACTGCCATCAAATTTGAATAATCGCCGCTTTTTGTATTTGTATTCTCAATAATCATTGCAAGCGGTGCGCCTGTTGTAACATTATCAAGCACACCTGAAAGAATATGAGGAATGTCCTTTTCAAGCCTTGGAGTTGCTGTTTTATCCTTACCCGGAGCGCGCCTTGCCATATCAAAATAGATTTTATCCATATCAAGCTTAACACCGGCAGGAAGCGAATCAATAACACAGCCGATAGCTTCACCGTGGCTTTCGCCGAATATTGAAAGTTTAATTTTATTGCCGAATTCAGAGGACATCAGTTCTACCCCCAAGTTTATTATAATCATCAAAAAATGACGGATATGATTTATTTATACTTTGAGCATCATCAATTTCGCAATCACCTATATTCATTGCTGCAACTGAAAATGCCATCACAATTCTATGGTCGTTATAACCCTTAAGCTTCGCCGAATGAAGCGGCTTACCGCCGTTAATTTCCATTCCGTCCGGTGTTTCTTTTACATCAACACCAAGTGCTTTAAGATTATAAACCACGCTTTCTATTCTGTCTGATTCTTTATATCTGAGCCTTTGCGCGCCCTTTATAACGGTTTTCCCACTTGCAAATGAAGCAAGAACCGCAATAGCAGGAACCATATCGGGAATATCGGTTGCATCAAATTCTATACCGTGCAGTTCACTTTTTTGTACCCTGACAGCATTTTCGGCAACTGTTACATTTGCACCGAATTTTTTGATTACATCTACAACAGCTTTATCACCTTGAGTTGAGTTCATATCAAGCCCTTTAACAGTAACATCACCGTTTATTGCCCCGCCTACAAGGAAAAATGCCGCCTGCGACCAATCACCTTCAACCGTATAATCCTGAACTTTAAATTTCTGCCCGCCTTTAATAAGATAGCCAAAATCCGTTTCAAACACATTTACTCCGTAATCAGCCAAAACCTTAACCGTCATATCAACATACGGTTTAGATTGCAGTTCGGTTTTAAGAATTACTGCGCTGTCACCTTCAAGTGCCGAAAGTGCCAAAAGCAAGCCCGTAATATATTGGCTTGATACATTGCCGTTCACTTCAAAACTGCCGTTTTGGAGTTTGCCGCTTATTTCAGCCGGCAAGTAACCGTCAGACTTGATTTTAACCCCGTGAAGCGGTAAAAGTTCAAGATATTCACCGATTGGGCGTGTAAGCAAACTGCCCTGCCCTGTAAAAGTTACCTCTTTTCCGAGTGCCGCCGCAACCGGAATCATAAAACGGAGAGTTGAGCCGCTTTCAATTGAGTTAAGTTCAGTTTCGTTATTTTTAAGTGCTTCAATAATGCCTACTGTTGCCTGCATATCTTTAGACGAAATAATAGGCTTAACAGTCCCGCCGCCTGCAAGAAAAGAGCATATCAATGCCCTGTGTGCAACGGATTTAGAAGCCGGAACAGTAACATCACCGTTAAATATTGACTTTTGAATTTTTGCTATACTCATATTTTCTCCGTCAGTCTACACCAAATGTTTTATTTATATCTTCATATTTAATCGGATTTATAAAGCTTGAACCTATTTTATCAATCATTACAAATTTAATGCCGGAGCCGGTTCTCTTTTTATCCCCGCTCATAGCCGAAATAATTTCTTTCTTTGAATGTGAATCGCTTATTTTTAAATTATTTTTTTCAAGAACTTTTATAATCCTTTCGGTAGTACCTTTTTCGGTTATGCCCAAATCTTCGCTTGCACGGGTAATCATTACCATTCCCATTCCCACAGCTTCACCATGGCTTACGGTTTCAAAATTCCATAATTTTTCAATTGCATGGCCGCAGGTATGCCCGAAATTAAGAAGCGCTCTTTCCCCATGTTCTTTTTCGTCATTTTCAACTACTTGGCGCTTTATACTTACACATTCGGTAATAATCTCCGTAATATTATCCCTTGCATTTCCTTTTTCAAGAAGTTCAAAAAGTGAAGCCGATTTAATACATCCGTACTTAATAACCTCGCCCATTCCGTCACTAAAAAAATGCTCGCTTAAAGTTGAAAGCACATCCGGGTCAATTATTACTATTGACGGTTGATGAAACGCACCGCAAAGATTTTTACCCTGCGGTAAATCAACAGCGGTCTTGCCGCCGACTGATGAATCCACCTGCGCCAAAAGCGAAGTCGGAATCTGAACAAACTTAATTCCTCTTAAAAATACAGCCGCCGCAAAGCCGACCATATCCCCGCATACACCGCCGCCTAAAGCTATTGCTATATCTTCACGGGTAAGTCCACTTTGTGCCATAAATTCAACTATTTTTACAAGCTCGGTTGTGTTTTTTGACGCTTCACCGGCTTTAAATATGTAAGTAAATACTTCGTATCCCTCGTCTTCAAGTTGAGTTTTAATTATGTCACCGTAAATTGGATACACATTTGTATCGCTTACAAGCGCAATTTTTTTGCAATTAAATTTTTCTTTTATAAGCTTTCCCGCTTTAGAAATAAGTCCGTTTTCAATATAAATATTACTTATACTGCTGTCACTTACATTTACGCATAATTCTTTCATTAGCCGATTTCCTCTTTAATCTTATTACCTTTTTTCATCAATTCGCAAAGTTCGTTTGCATCTTCATTTACTATGCAATACTTAAACTTCATAAGATTTGATACAAGGTCATCAATTTCACGAACAAGCGGTTCTTTATTATCAATAAAAAGTTCGGTCCACATATCTGCATTTATTCGTGCAACTCGGCTTACATCACGGTAACTGCCTGCCGAATAACCGGCATGGTACGGCGCAAGCGGTGAAAGAACATATGAGCATGCCAAAACATGAGCAATCTGCGATGTAAACGCAATCATTTCATCGTGATGTTCAGGTGTTGTTACAACCGTGCGTGCAAATCCCATTTCTTGTGCAAGGCCTACAAGTGCGTCAAATATATATCTTGGAACATTGTCACAAGGTGTGCAAATAAACGAAGCGTTATCAAATAAATCATCCAGTGAATTATCGTATCCGCTCACTTCCCTACCTGCCATTGGATGTGCGCCTACAAAATAAAAATCAAAGTCTTCCTTTTCAAGCTCGCGGCAAATTTTTGTTTTAATTCCGGAAGAATCGGTAACAATGCTGTTTTTCTTAAATAAATCCTTATGTTCTTTAATAAAAGGAACAATTGCTTCCGGGTAAAAATTCACTATTGTTACATCAGCTTTCGGCATCATTACTTCAAGTTCACCTGTTTCATCTATAACACCGTCACCCAATGCACGCTTTGCAACAGAATCTGTTCTGTTCCAACCCATAATATGATGATTTGTATTTTTTTTCAAAGTTTTTGCAAGGCTGGCGCCTATAAGGCCGAGTCCGCATACGAGAATATTCATAAGCCCACTTCCAGACATAGTTAATTACTTTAATAATAATATATAACTTATAATATGTCAAACAAGAAATTCATTTTTTCAAGATATTTAATAAAATTGTAATAAAAAAAGACCGTGATTTAAAATCACGGTCTTTCGTCTATTTTAATTAACCAAAGTAATCGCCACTATTGTCGCCATCGCCACCGTAGTTATCGCCATCGGTAAGTGTAGATGTCATAACTACATCACTAACCGGGAGAACATAATTACGAATTTGAATCTCTGGTTCTTCATATGTTTTTTTCATAACTATTAGCTCCCTTCTTATTTGTTTAAATCACCTTGAATATCATCAACAGCAAACTGTGCACCGTATACAGTAATCTTTTGGTCACCCTTTTTGAATATTGTATATGGCCTGTAATAACAGCTGCCTGATTTTTCATTGATAGCTACATTGATAACAAATTGGTTACCGATTGTATGCTTTGTAGATTTAAGTCTTCTAATCGACTTATTATTTACATTTTCTAATTTAAGGTCAGGAGCTTCTGTCGGCTTTGTGGTGCTGTTAACAGCGTAACCTGAGAACAAGAAACCGCTTTCAACCATTGTATAACCTTCCGGTAATACAAATGTACCGATGAATGTCATCTGTGTTTTATCGCTTGCATAAACAGGTGTTTCAAGTGATGTAACAGCAGGTTCTGCGTCATTCAATGTTTTATTGTTACGAACATCAACATTAGCAAGAATCAAAGTACTGTCATCAACAGTACCGGCTTCGCTTACTACGCTGTCAGCATTAGTGATAAGGTCTGTTGTATCATCATAGCTTGGTTTTGCTTTCTTTGTAATTTCATCATATGCCGATTGGTCAAATACGAGATTTTCGTATTCATCCTTTGTAAGAGCTACAATGCCCTGTCCGTCATCATTTGAAATTGTATTACTTACATAGAAAGTATAACTTGAGCCATAGTGAATTACACGATATATTGTTCTGTCAACATTGCCGCTAGCAATATATGTTGCATAAGCCCAGCAATATACATCATCATAAGTATAACTCAATCTTGTGTTATAATCAACTGAATTATGCTCAGCCGGAGAATCATTAGTCCATTGTGTAATTGTATGGAAAATATCAACTGTCAACTTTTCTTCACTTGTGTAATTAGCAATGATTGTGGTATTCTTGCTGACTGTTTGTGAGCCGGCTGTGAATCCGTCACTGTAAGAATCAAATGTGTAGAAAGGAATGCTTGGTGCTGCCGGCAATGTGAATGAACCGTCGCTTGCAGTTTGAATAACATTAAGTACACTGCCGTTAAGGCCTGACTTAACTGTTACAATGTAACCTTCTGCGGCACTGTCAACAGCTTTAGTTTTAAGATATGCTTCACCGTTTACTATGAAGCTTAATGCAGGTGCAGTAAGCATATACTTTTCAGGTGTAGCATTGACTTTATTATCGTGTCCGTCCTTGCCGAAATCATTATCCCTTGAAGGAGCAGAGAAGCTGTAAGTCCAAGCGTAGTTTGAACCGGTAGGTGTATCTGTCTGCTCACCGGTAATAACTGTACCGTCAGCATAAACTGTTACAGCTGTACCGTATTCATATATACCTGAAAGCTTGTCGCCGTTAAGGTAAATATTATATGTTCTTAACTGAAGATTGTTATTTAAGTAATCCTTAATAGCTGCATCAAGGGCATCTGCATCGCTGTAAATAAGTCCCTTTACTTCAAATACTTCGTTTGTGCTTACATCTGTGTAGCTTACGATTTTTGTAAATACAAATCCCTGTGAAGCATCAGGATACATATCCAAGTCTTTCTTGGTATCGTCTGCTTTTTGTGTTTCTTTTACTTTCTCTACTGCTTTAGCTACTGATAAGTCAGCATTAACTTCTACCAAGCTGTCAGCAATATTTTTAAGTGTTTGTGTTTCAGCAGTGATTTCTGCCTGGCGGTCAGACATCATTGCATTTTTAGTATCTGCATCAAGATAATAGAACTTAATTGACGAATCGTTAACTGCCTTTACAGCATTTGCCAAGGAATCATAAGTATAAGTTTCATCCTGCAAAAGCTTTGCATTAAGTGCGCTTTGCGCAGCGTTATAATCAGTCCAGTTTGCACTGTTTAGAGTTTGAGTATAGCTACAAGTAAATGTAGTATCTTCAGTTACTGCTGCTTCAGGGTTAAACGCAATGCCAAGTGATGATACCCAAGTTGTGCTGTCAACTGTGCATGTGTTTAATCCGTCTTCACTTACATAAGTAGGGAATTCCTCATTAAACTGCTCAAATGCTGTTGCATTGTCTTGGAATACTTCGCCATATTTAAGTGTAATATCACGAGTTTCATCCTTAACTACATTATTAGCGTCGCTGTCTTTAACGATGTTACCGTCTGTATCAAGTTCATTTACTTTATACTTAAATGTATATGTAATATCTCTTACTTCAAGGTTTTTCCTTGCGTCAAATAAGTTTGTATACTTGCCTACTACTGTTGAAAGGATTGCATCTGCCGACATTGCAGCATAACCAGGGAATATCTGTGCAGCTGTGAGTGCATCGGTAAATGTTTTCCATGAATCATCAGTATACTTGTTCTTTTGTTCAAGCATTGCGTTGCACTCATCAACAAGGTCTGTAAGAGGTGTAACATCAAGTACCTGAACTGTTGTATCAAGTGTAGTACCGTTTTGCGCTGATGTGTAGTAGTTATATGCTGAATAAGTACCCATATTATTAACAGTCCATACTGAAACTGCACCGAAGTTTGTACCGAGTGTATATGATGCCACCGTAGGAACAGTAGATTCGGTAAGGGTTTGCTTTTGTGTTTCACCAAGGTAATAGTTCAAATCACCCCTGAGAGTGTATGTTGCTTCTGAACTGTTGCTTGATGCTCTAAGGAATACACCGCCGGCGATAGGAGTCAAGCTCTGACCTTCGGTTGTTGATAAAATATCTGTAAGGTCCTGATTATAAACATCAGAACCGGTAGCAGTTTTGTTACCGCTCTTATCTGTAACAAATAAACTTGATGTATTGGTATTGCTATTATAACTTTCAAGCTTAATGTTATTTACATTAAAGTTATTATATGATAAGCAACCTGCATAAGTTTCCTTTTGAGCGTCTGACAATGCTGTCGGCGTATCACTTCTCTTTGATTCATTGATATGCAATTCTGAACCGTTATCACCGATTTTATCTGCGGTAGCATTGATTGAGATAGAATCAAGTGCGTTATTATCTTTACCGTCAACATTGGTACCAAATGTTACATCAAAATGGCCATACTTAGCATTTACTGCATCATGAGTAGTTCTGAGGATGATACCTTTGCTTGAGTAATCAGCCTGAACAGATTGGGTTCTGAAGTCCTTTGAATTCATAGCGCCTGTTGAACCTGTACCGGTAGTATCTGAATTATTTATCGCTGTACCGTTCGGTGTTGAAATAAATCCATATTCCAAAGCTTTGTATGCATCTACAACTTCATTAACATACTTTCTGTACTCAGTCATTTGAGCTTCATAATCAGTAAATGGAGTTAAATCAAGCTTTGCAAGATATGTCTTTGCATCAACAAGGGCATCACTAAACTGTGCATAGTTGGTATATTTTGATGCACTGTCTGCTTTTGCTTCAAGTGCAAGTGCCTGATTAAGTGTATATCTACCGTCTGATGTAGTAGCCTTTGCATCAGGTGATAAACGAAGATTTGCAAATTCTGATTTGAATTTTGCTACATTATCAGCAAGAATCTGCTTGTTTTCATCAGTAGCATCAAGCGCATTTGCAGATATACCGTATTTAGATTCAGAACCCCAAATTGCTTCTTTAATTTCTTTTACAACGCTTGCAAAAGTATTATATGAAGTTGCGGTAAAGTCTGAACTGTCATATGATTCAAAATCGTCAATAAGTGCTTCAAGCTCTGTTGTGTCTATCTTATCAACCTTTGTTTTAAGCTCGCAAGATGATAAGTTTTCAGCCCATTGATTTAATGTATCATTAGATTCTGCATATGGGTTACCGGATGCATAGTTATATTTGTCATCGTTTACCTTTGCCATAAGTTCTTGGCATTTTTCATAGTATTCAGCAAATTGACTCCATGACTCTTCTGTATAACCGTCTCCGCCTTCTGCATAAGTTTTTCTTACGCTTGCGCTCATAGCATCACGAAGAGCTTGGTAACCTGTTTTGTTAGTACCGTTTGTTTTAGCAGTATTTGCCGTATTTACTCTTTTAGCAGCTTCATCAGCATAACCGCTGTAATTATTTGATGAAGTGAAATAATCATTAGGGTTAAATGAAGTAAGGTTATCCATAGCGGTAAAGTAAGCCTTAAGTCCGCCCTGTGAGTAATCGCTAAGCTCAACAGTTTTCATTTTATCACCGTTAACCTGAACAGCATTTTTAATTACCGCATAGTTAATTACATGAATTTGGGTTGAACCTGATGCTGTAACATTCGCACCATTGGTGTCACTTACATCACCTTCACTGCCGGAAACATAAGCTTTAAATGAAGGGGTCAAATCAACTTTATAAACAGGGTTGTTTGCGGGGTCACTCGCAAGGGTGCCGCTGTAAATAAGCTGGTTTGCAAAGAAGTTTTGCCATGTCCTTGTTCCAGTAATACCTTGCTTTGTTACTTGATAATTAGATGTAATAGTAGCGGAAGAATTAGAGAGCTTTTCAGTACCACTTACCCAAGCCCAGTTCCAGTCAAGGTAGTTACTAGAGCCGGTTCTGCCTTTCCATTCGGAATTAAGAGTTAAGTCACTCGCAGTAGAAGAAATAGCGTAAACATATCTGTTTTTACCACTTTTTTCACCACCTGCATTTGCCATTATTTTGGTTGCAAGCGGAGTGTCACTGCCGTCATAAAGCATCGTCACTTCAGGATAATAGAGAGTCAAAGCATTATAGCCGTCTGTACAAGTAGCTTTACCGCTGTTACTTGAAGTATCAGTCACAGTGCCTGCCCAAATAACATTAGAAAGGTATCCTGCGCCACCTTCGCTTTCTGTGGCGAATACCTTATCATACTGATTAGTGATAGTTACTTCGCCTGTGAATTCAGTCATAGCATTCATAGCCGAATCAAGTGCATCATACTTACCGTCAAGTGCGTCTGTTTCGCCGCCGTAGATGTAAGCATCAAGAGCTTCACGGCATGCTACATATGCTGCATATGCAGGCTCCACATTGCCAAAAGCCTTGACTGATTCGGCAAGCTGGCTTGCAAAC
>CAVLCX010000004.1:0-20854 GCA_963661525.1 bacterium | reverse complement strand
CTGGAAAGATAACAAAGAAGTTAAAAAATATTTCCTGAAAAACTCCGTTTCAAAAGGCTATTGCCCTAACGCATATTTAAACACAAAAGCATATATGCAAATAGTAAAATCAAAATACGGCATTGAATTATCATCATACAGTGAAGCACTTGATTTTTATTTAAGCTGCGGCAAAAATAATAATGACAGCACCACATTAAAGTGTATTCACGATGGCGGAAAATTTGATGACACTTTCACCGAAACTCAATTTGAATATTACCCTAATGTTTACGAAAGATACGAGCCTATGGGTGATAACTATGCAATGGTGTGCAGTGACTGCGGCAAATATTTCTATGGCCCTAATAAGCACGATGAATGGGACACACACGAAGTAATTCTTGCCTTAAACGACTTGCCTACGGGCAGCTGGGCTTGGGCGTGGGATGCATATGATATTTTCTATAAAAAAGAAGACCACGAACATACAGATACCATAGAACGCTCGTATTGCCAAAACAAAGGCAAAAAAATATCGCAAAAATTACTTGAACGCAAATATACACCGTATAGAACCGATGTGCCAATCAGCTACCCGCCAACCGGCCCTGTTTGGTGGTATGTTGATAAATTTTAGACAAACAAAACGCCACGAGGTAAAAGATAACCTCGTGGCGTTTTTATAACTTCACACAAATATTAAATTTACTTTTTCATCTCTGCTCTTGCTTCTTTAATTCTTTCAACAAAGAGCTTACCGGTTTCGGTAATTAAATCATAATCGCCTGTTTTTGCACCCTTGATAAGTGAAGAACCTGCGCCTACTGCAACTGCACCGGCTTTAATCCAATCCTTAACATTATCAACATCAACACCGCCTGACGGCATCATAACAGCATTAGGAATAGGGCCGTGAATATCCTTAATGAAAGCAGGTGTTGCAATATCACCCGGGAATACTTTAAGCACATCTGCGCCGCATTCCATAGCGTGAACAGCTTCGGTAGGGGTGTAGATACCCGGCATTGACGGAACACCGTAACGGTTACAGGTTTTTACTGTTTCAGGGTCAAAATAAGGTGAAACAATATATTCCGCACCGGCTAAAATAGCAATACGGGCAGTAGCGGCGTCCATAACCGTGCCTGCACCGATGATGATTTCACCGCTTGAATATTTAGCTCTCATAGCTTCAATAAGCTTGTCTGCGTGAGGAACTGTAAATGTAAGCTCGATAGCGGCAACACCGCCTGCGATACAAGCGTCTGTAATTTTTTCTGCCTGCTCAATTGAAGTAGCACGAACTACTGCAACGATACCGACTTCCTGAATTTTTGCAAGTGTTTCAATTTTATTAGACATAATTTATATCTCCTGTTAATTTAATAAGTCACACCATAATGTTATCTTTGAACTCTGGCTGAACCGCCGTTTACCTTTGCTTCAACTTCCTTAAGAGAAGCCATTGAAGTATCACCCGGAGTAGTCATAGCAAGCGCACCGTGAACAACACCGTAGTTAACTGCTTTTTGCGGGTCTTCATAAGTCATAAGACCGTAAATAAGACCTGAAGCGAAAGAGTCACCGCCGCCTACACGATCCATAATTTCAAGTTCAGGATACTGAATTGAATTATAAATCTTTCCGTCTGCCCAGCAGATAGCTTTCCATTCATTAACGGTAGCGGTTTTAACTGTACGAAGAGTTGTAGCAATCACCTTAAAGTTAGGATAAGCCTTTGTTACAGTATCAATCATCTTGTAATAGCCATCCATATTAAGTTCTTTAAGTTCAGCGTCATTACCCTCAACTTCAAAACCGAGTGAAGCTGTAAAGTCCTCTTCATTACCAATCATAACATCAACATACTTGGCAATTTCCTTATTAACTTCCTGTGCTTTTTCCTGGCCGCCGATATCTTTCCAAAGTGACGGGCGGTAGTTAAGGTCATAAGATACGATTGTGCCATACTGTTTAGCTTTTTTAACCGCTTCAATTACAGTATTTGCACTGTCTTCTGAAAGAGCAGCATAAATACCGCCTGTATGAAGCCAGCGAACACCGAGTGTGCCGAAAATATAATCCCAATCAATATCACCAGGTTTAATTTGAGAAGCGGCAGTATTGCCCCTGTCAGAAGCACCGACAGCACCGCGAATACCGAAGCCACGCTCTGTAAAGTTAATACCGTTTCTTACATTTCTGCCGATTCCGTCATACGGTACCCATTTAATAAGGGAAGTATCAACACCGCCCTGAAGAATAAGGTCTTCCATAAGGTAGCCGATTTCATTTTCAGCAAAAGAAGTAACAACAGATGTTTTTAAACCAAAGCAACGGCGAAGTCCCCTTGCTACATTGTATTCACCGCCGCCTTCCCAAGCGCGAAAAGAACGGGCAGTTTTAATTCTGCCTTCGCCCGGGTCAAGACGAAGCATAATTTCACCAAGTGAAATTTCATCAAAAGTACATTCTTCTTTAGGTCTTAAATTAAGATTCATAATAAGTCCTCCATATATATGATGTTATTCAAAATTAAAATAATTTATTGCGTTGTTATATGAAATACCCTCAACAATTTCTTTGAGTATATCCTCATCATAAGCATACATACCGTTTTCAACCCAAGAGCCGATAAGGTTGCACATAATTCTTCTGAAATATTCGTGCCTGCCGTATGATGTGAATGAGCGGCTGTCAGTTTCCATACCGACAAATTTGCCGAGTACACCGAGATTTGCAAGTGATTTCATCTGTGCAGTCATTCCGTCCATAGTATCTAAAAACCACCAAGCAGGGCCGAACTGAACTTTCGACTGTGCGTCACTTGATTGAAAGTTGCCAAGCATTGTAGCAAGAACGGTATTATCCTTATCATTAAGATTAAACAAAATTGTTTTCGGCAATTTATCATTAACATTAAGTGAATCAAGAAGCCTTGAAAGAGGCTTTGCGATATTATCATCCCCTACCGAATCAAAGCCTGTATCTGCACCGAGCTTATTAAACATAAGTGTGTTATTATTACGCATAGCACCGATATGAACTTCCATAGCCCAACCAAGTTCGTGATACTTTTCGCCGAGTGCGATCACAATAGGTGTTTTATACACATCACATTCGTAATCTGTAAGCTTTTCACCGTTCATAGCTTTGTTAAACACAGCGTTTACTTCATCCTTATCTGCCACAGCGTACGGCGGGCAGTCAAAAGCTTGGTCAGAAACGCGGCAGCCTACCGAATGGAAATATTCAACCCTGTTTAAAAGAGCGGTGATTACATCATCCACATTTTTAATATCAACACCCGCAACCTCGCCGAGTGATTTGATATAATCTGCAAAACCGTCAAGGTTAATATTAAGTGCTTTATCAGGGCGGAAAGTAGGCAATACTTTGCAGTCAAAACCGTCAACCTCTTTTAAAAGCTTGTGATATTTTAAATCATCAATCGGGTCATCGGTTGTGCAAACAACTTTTACATTGCTTTTCATAATAAGGCTCTGCGGTGCAAAATCGCCCTCGCTTATAGCTTTATTTGCACGCTCGTAAATATCATCCGCTGTTTTGGCATTAAGCGGAGTATCAATTCCAAAATACCTTTGAAGTTCAATATGCGCCCAGTGGTAAAGCGGATTGCCGATACAATACTGCAAAGCATAAGCAAATTTTTCAAACTTTTCTTTAGGAGTTGCGTCGCCGGTGCAATATTTTTCATCAACACCGCAGGAACGCATAGCTCTCCATTTATAATGGTCACCCGAAAGCCATAAATCCGAAATATTTTCAGGCTGTTTATTTTCATAAATTTCCTGCGGACTTAAATGGCAGTGGTAATCGCAAATAGGCATTTTTTCTGCCCAATCGTGAAAAAGCTTTTTTGCTGTTTCACTTTCAAGTAAAAAATCTTTATCTAAAAAATTTTTCATAATTTTCTCCAGCTAAATTATAAATTTATAAACCAATGTAATTATATACCTATATTTTATTAAGTGCAATATGCAATTTTAATAAATATTATCTAAACATATTGAATAAATAGTATATATATGATATTATATCCTTGAAAAGCTATACGCATTTTCACCCATTTGGGTTAGTGAATATTTTACAAAAAATTTAAGGAGAATATGCTATGCAATATGAAATTAAGGGCGCACCGTTTCCGGCACTTATTTGCCATTTGGATGACGGCGAGCAAATGATTACCGAGGGCGGCGGCATGAGCTGGATGACACCTAATATGGTTATGGAAACCACAACAAACGGCGGACTTGGCAAAGCTATCGGCAGATTACTTGCGAAAGACAAAATGTTTCAAAACAGATACACCTGCCGCGGCGGAAAAGGAATGATTTCTTTCACAAGTTGCTGCCCGGGCGACATCCGTGCAATTGAAATTCATCCGGGCCAGCAAATAATTTGCCAAAAGAGTGCATTTTTAGCGTCAACACCGGGTGTTAATATGTCAGTCTATTTCAAAAAGAGCCTTGGCACAGGTTTATTTGGCGGCGAGGGCTTTGTTATGCAGAAATTTGACGGTGAGGGTATTGTTTTTGTTGAACTTGACGGTTCAACAATTGAATATAATCTTCAGGCAGGCGAGCAGCTTGTGCTTGATACCGGCCACCTTGCAATTATGGACGGTACCTGCAGTATGGATATTCAAACGGTTAAGGGTGCTAAAAACATTTTCTTCGGCGGTGAAGGGCTTTTCAATACAGTTGTAACCGGGCCGGGCAAAGTTGTTGTGCAAACTCTTCCTGTTAACAGGCTTGCACTTGAACTTTACCAATATATGCCGCACCCATCAAGCAACGGATAAACGGATAATAAAAATACATAAAATATTGCAAAAGACCTGTTTAAGCCAAGTTTAAACAGGTCTTTTATTATTTAATTTACTTCAATTTCCTTAATGTTGAATTCATTGCCTTTTAGCAAATAGGTATTTTCACTTTTGCAATACGGGCAAATTTTGCCATACTCAACAGTTGAGTAATTTTTTTGGCAATCTTCACAATAAGTTACTGCGTCAATACGCTCAACTCTCAATTCGCAGTCAGCCAAAATTTCGTGCTTTTTAACCGCCCAATTCCAGCAATCTATTAAATATTCGGGAATTACGGTTGAAACCTCGCCCACTTCAAGCGTTACGCTGTGAACACGCTGAACATTATTTTCCTTTGCCACTTTTTCAACATCGTCAATTACATAAAAAACTACGCCAAGTTCGTGCATAATTACTCCTTAATGCATTTTGGTGGATAATATAATCATTATCATATTTTTGATAAATATACTGTGCTGTGTTATAAGGATTACAAAACCATAAAAAGTGTTCCTGCTGTAATGAGAATTGAACCGATAAGTGCCTTAACATTAAATTCTTCGTGCAGGAAAATAAAAGCAAGTACAAGTGTGAATAAAACACTCAACTTATCAATAGGTACAACTTTTGAAACATCACCCATTTGAATGGCTTTATAATAACAAAGCCACGACGCACCTGTTGCAAGGCCGGAAAGAATTAAAAATATCCAGCTTTTTTTGCTGATGCTTGAAATACCCGATTGTGTATTTGTAATAAACACCATAAGCCAAGACATTCCGACAACAGCCACCGTTCTTATAGCAGTAGCTAAAGTTGAATCAACATCTTCAATACCTACTTTTGCAAGAATTGATGTAAGTGCCGCAAATACTGCAGAAAGTAAAGCGAAAAGCCACCACATATATACCACCTCTTAATAAATGTTACTACTATTCGTAATACTTATCAAGTTCTTTTTCGCATTTTTCGTATTTTTCTATTTTCGGCTGTTTAAAAATTTTGCCGCGTGCAACCACCATATACGGTTCACTTAATGCACGAAAATCATCAAAAGGATTTGAATTTGATACAAGAATATCTGCACATTTGCCCACTTCGATACTGCCTGTAACATCATCAATACCAAGTATTTTTGCATTATTAAGCGTGGCTGTATAAAGTGCAAATTGCGGTGAAACGCCAACATTTTTTTCAAAATAGTGAAGTTCGCGCCACATATTATAATGGGTTGTATAAGGGCAGCCCGTATCTGTTCCCAAGCCGACTGTTATTCCGTTTTCAAGTGCGGTTTTTGAACCGATAATCATATTGTTATACACAACATTTGAATTAAACTGCACCGCTTCGCTTATACCAAGCGTTTCCCTCTCAAATTTAGCCATAGGAAGTGCCGGCGAAATAGTGCATACCATAACGGCATTATGATTTTTAAAAGCGTCAATTTCCCTTTGCGTTAAAGTTGAACCGTGCTCGATTGAATCAACGCCGTTTTCAACAGCACATCTTACACCTTCCGGGCTTTGAACATGGGCGGCAACCTTAAACCCATAACTATGCGCCCTGTCACAGCACGCTTTTATCATATCCGCTTTCATCATAAGTTTGCCCGGTTCGCCCTTAACTTTAGCGTCCATAACACCGCCGGTTATCATAAGTTTAATTAAATCGACATTTTGTGATTTTAATTTATCCACCATTTTTACTGCTTCGTCAACAGAATTTGCCGCGCGTGCAACAGAGCCTACCATATGCCCGTTTGGCACACCGATAGCAAAGTTTGAAGCTAAAATTCGAGGTCCGTCAAGCTTGCCGGAATTTATTTTATCACGCAGTTTGGTATCAATATCATCAAGACCGCCTACGGTACGAATGGTTGTAACACCCGAAAGCAAATCCTGCATTGCGTATGAATGGCACATATTAAGCGTAAACTTCCGCATAAAGCTTGATGAAAGTGCAAGCTTTGCCAAAAAATCGGCTTTAAGCGGCTTATTTTTCGGCTTGCCGCCTGCCGGCAAATGAACATGAAGATTTATAAGCCCCGGCATTAAATATTTGCCGCTCAAATCTATAACTTCATCCCTATCACTCGGCTTAATACTTCCTATTTCAACTATTTTTCCGTTTTCAATTGCAACATCTGTATTTTCCCTTGCAGTCATATCTTTTGTTCCGTCAAGAAGGGTGCAATTTTTAAATATAGTTTTCATACACATCACCAAAAAAATTATAACATATTTCATCAAAATTTGCACTAAATTCAGTTATACATTTTTGCCTTTTAGTAAAATAATAACCACCTGCACAAACAGGTGGTTATCGGTATAGACTTTGTGAAAGTCTTTAAATCCTTTATTCCTCTATTATGGCGTCTGTTACTCTCTGCGCCGCCTTACCGTCATCAAGGTAATTAAACTTTGCGTTGAAAGCTTCATATTTTGCATCAAAGCTTCTGTCACTTTTGGCATTTTTAATTGCTTTTATCAGCTCATCTTCTGTTTTTACTATCGGGCCCGGAAGTTCATCAAGGTCAATATAAAAACCGCGAATTTCAGAACCGTATGCATCAAGGTCATACATATAAAAAATTTCCGGCCTTTTGAGATTACCGTAATCAAAAAATACTGATGAATAATCGGTTACGAGCAAATCGGAAATAACATAAAGGTGGTTAATATCATTAACTTTTGATACATTATATACAAAACCTTTATATTTATCAAAATCAAAGGAATTTGCAACAAGGTAGTGCGCCCTGAAAAGAATAATATATTCATCCCCAAGTGCCTGCCTTAATTTATCAAAATCAACCTCTGTTTTATAAGTATAGCCGATACCTGCCTGACGGGGCAAGAATATATTTAAACTTGCTTGCGTCAACTTTATATTTTTCACGGATTTCACTTTTTGAATTCATCGCATTATCGGAAATGTTAATATCATATCCAAGTCGCTTAAGCGGAGTACCGTGCCAAAGCTGAATATATACTTGGTCAGGCTTTGGGTAAATGTGGTCACTCATCCTGTAATTATAAACCCAATATTTTGCAGTTGCGGTTGCAATTTCATAATCCTTTGTATTAACGGTAACGATATAAGTGTTAGGATTATCCAAAACAAAAGTAAATTGCTTGGGATTGCGAAACGCCCACACAAAAGTATAATCATCAAACTTTTCGTTTGAAAGCATATATTCATAAATCGCTTTCGGGCTATCACCGTAACTGCGCCCGTCAAATGTCGAAAACAAAATCACCTTTGGGTCAGTTTTAATTCTGCCTTTTATTTCATCATATGATTTTTTTCTGCTTTCAAGGAGGATTTTACGCGACTCTTTACGAAAACCGGAACGCTTTTTGGCAATATTTATTGCACATTTTTTTACAGCTTCAAAAAGCTCTTTTTTATAATCTCGCTTTTTAGGTGCATAAATTGTTTCAATATTATTTTTATCAAGCCACATATACATCCCTCCTCTTAACTTCTTATATCTAATTTAAAATTCATTATATAGTATAAAGCCGAAATCGTCAACAATCTTTCGACTTTTTTACTTTGTTTTAACTATTATATGCCAAATTGCGCAAGAAAAAATCAATAAGTTTTTATTATTTCAAAATCCTGACTTTTCAGTACATCAAGCAAATCGGAATTTGACTTGATAGGCACTTTTGTAATAATACCGCCGCGTGCAGTATGCGCCTTTGTATGAAAGTCTGAACCTGAACACATAAGCTTACCGCTTTGCTTTGCCCACGCTTCAGCTTTTTCGTTAAGTGCTTTCTTGGTTTTACCGTTATATATTTCAATTCCGTCAATATATCTTTCGTCGCACTGCCTTATCCCCGTTCTGAAAGGATGTGCCTGAAAAACAAGAAAACCGTTTTTGCGGCACATATCATACACTTTTTTCTCCCAAGGCTTCATCAGATTTCCTGCCGTGTAAATAAAATCTTCGTTTACACCGTAAATCAAATAATCATTTGCAGTACCGTAATGGCGCAGTTCCATACCGAGCAAAACGGTAAAATCGGGATTTAACCTTTTAGCCTCCCTTTTCATTCTTCTGTACCCTGAAAGATAAAAATCCACCTGCTTTTGCGGGCACCAATTAGGCGTAAAAGTCATTGGGCTATAATGGTCGGTAACAACTATTCCGTCATACCCGTTTTCAATATAAAGTTTTACAATTTCTTCCGGCTCCACCCTGCCGCAGCGTGAAACACAGCCTGTATGGCAGTGAAGCTCATATTTATATAATTTATTTTCCATATCTTTTAGAATAGCACAATGCCACCTTGCGTGCAAGAAATTTTAATTTTAATTAAAACAATCATATAAAATAGTATAATTTTTATAAAGTTGTTGACAATGGGTTTGCCAAATTATAATATAAAAACATAAATACATTTGGAGGGCAAATATGTCACATCAGGCTTTAGCTAAAACTGCGCCTATGGGCTGGAACAGCTGGGACTGTTTCGGCGCGGCGGTTAATGAAAAAGAATTAAGAGAAAATGCCGATTATATGGCAAAAAACCTTAAAGATTACGGTTGGGAATATGTTGTTTGCGATATTCAGTGGTATGAACCTAAAGCAAAGGACAATGATTATAATAATTTCACCGAACTTGATATGGATGAATACGGCAGGCTTATCCCTGCTGAAAACAGATTTCCGAGTTCAAAAGGCGGAAAGGGCTTTAAAGAAATTGCCGATTATATTCATTCCCTCGGCTTAAAATTCGGAATACATATTATGCGTGGAATTCCGCGCCAGGCTGTGCATAAAAACACACCCGTTAAAAACAGCAAATTCACTGCGCGTGATATTGCCCACCATTTTAGTGTTTGCTCCTGGAACACAGATATGTACGGGTTGAAAAACTGCGAGGGTGCGCAAGATTATTATAACAGTATTTTTGAACTTTACGCATCTTGGGGTGTAGATTTTATTAAATGCGATGATATTGCGGTAACGGAATTCAGGCAATGGGATACACCGTACAGTGCTTACTATGAAATTGAAATGATTAGAAAAGCAATTGATAATTGCGGCAGGGATATGGTACTGTCACTTTCACCGGGGCCTGCAAAAATCGAAAACGCAAAGCACCTTGCAAAAAACGCAAATATGTGGCGAATGACCGGCGATTTTTGGGATGTGTGGGATAAGCTCCACGATATGTTTGATAAATGCTATACCTGGCAAAACGAAGTTAAACCGGGCAACTACCCTGATTGCGATATGCTGCCGCTCGGCAGACTTTGCAAGCATTCATCATACCACGGTCCAAATAACAGATACACACAGTTTACAAAGCCTGAGCAAATCACTATGATGAGCCTTTGGGGCATTTTTAAAAGTCCGCTTTTCTTCGGCGGCAATATGCCGGAAAATGACGAATGGACTTTATCCCTTTTAACCAACAGGGAATATTTAAAAATGCACCGTGAAGCAACAAAAGCACACCGGCACTACAGAAATGAGAAAAACGGCAAAGGCACGGTAATATGGGTTGCAAACGGTAAAAAGTGCAAATATGCCGCCCTGTTTAATACAAAAGACGCAAAATCAAAAATCAAATTTAATTTGAGCGAAATTTTAATGCCTGACGAAAAATATAAAATATATGATATTTGGGCAGGCAAAGAACTCGGCGAATATAAGAACACATTTACCGCCGAAGTTGAAGCACACGGTGCTGTTTTGATTAAAATATATTAAAAAGCAAAGCTTCCTTTTTTATACAGTTGTGTAAAAAGGATGTTTTTATCTTTTTATATGATTGAAAATGCGGCTGTTTTCTATTATAATGAAATCATCAGGGGTGAAAAATATGAAAACAATTGAAATTGATACAAAATGCGGAAAAATAAAAGGCATTGAAAAGGAAAACACAACCGAATGGCTCGGTGTAAGATATGCAACTGCGAAAAGATGGGAATATCCCAAAACCGTAAAAAAATGGGACGGTGTTTTTGACGCAACATATTTTAAAGAATGTGCAATTCAGCACCGTGCTTTTCTTGATGATGCAAAGGTAAATGCGTTTTACCACAATGAATTCAGAAAAGACCTTGAATTTACATACAGTGAAGACTGCTTATTTTTAAACATTTATGCCCCGAAAAATGCAAAGGACTGCCCTGTTTTTATATACATTCACGGCGGCAGCTTTACGGGCGGCAGTTCAAACGAAGCGCATATTGACGGCACAAATTTTGCAAAAAACGGAGTAATATTCGTTTCGCTTAATTACAGGCTTAATGCTTTTGGCTTTTGCTCACATCCGGATATTACAAATGATGAGGGAGTATGCGGCAACTTCGGCTTATACGACCAGGTATCTGCAATTGAATGGATAAGGGATAATATTGCCTCTTTCGGCGGGGATAAAAACAAAATCACTGTTGCAGGGCAGAGTGCCGGCGCTATGAGTGTGGATATTTTGCTTTCAAGCCCGCTTTGCAAAAATTGGTTTCAGGGTGCAGTAATGATGAGCGGCGGCGGAATACAGCGCGATGTGGCAAAGCCGCTTGATAAAGAAAAAACAAGGGCATTTTGGGATGAAATAATCAAATATGCCGACTGCCAAAATATTGAGCAATTAAAAGAAGCTGACAAAGAAGTATTATGGCGTGCGTGGGACAGAGCGTGCAAAGAAAATAATCCTATGACTATGCTTTACACTATGCCGATTTATGACGGAAAACTTCTTACAAAAGAAACATTTAAAATGAATAACATTCCGGCACTTCCTAAAATTATAGGAATTACGCAAACAGATATGTTTCCTGTTATACTAAAGCAGATTGATAAAAAATGGGTTAAGTGTGACAAAAACAGCGAATGCTTTTTATACTGCTTTGCACGGGACTTACCGGGGGATAAAAACGGCGCTTGGCATTCAAGTGATTTATTGTATGCATTTTCAACACTTGATAAAAATTGGAGGCCGTTTGAAGATATTGATTACACAATATCAAACCAAATTGCAAAATCCTTTATTGCATTTGCAAAAACAGGAAACCCAAATTGCAACGCTATACCGAAATGGGAAAGCGGCAGCAAAAAAATAATGACATTTTGCGAAGATACCAAGTCAAAAGCTTGGATGACAAAAAAGCTTATTAAAAACACACTTCACGGAGGATTTGAGGTTTAATGAAATTTGACCACAGTTTCATACTTTACGAAAAATCAAAAACCGGCAGAACATACATTTGTGACAACACCGTTGCAAAGCTTGATTTTATAAGCCCTGCTGCAATAAGAGTTGCAATGTACAAAAAAGGGGCATATATGCTGCCGACTTTTACAATAAATCCAAATAATGATTTAAGTCAAAGTGGCAGGGATAAGCTTGCAACAGACGATTTTGAAATGTTTGAGCCTATTGCAAAGCAAACCGATAACGGCGAAAAATTTATTTTGGAAAACGGAATTGAAGTAAATCTTGATTTGCACAATTTCCTTATAAGCTATGAAAAAGACGGAAAAAGAATTTTTGCCGACAGAGCGCCGCTTGCTTACAACATTGACGGCGAATTCGGCACGGGTGCATACCATTACATTTCAAGGGAAGATGATGAAAAGATTTTCGGCTTGGGTGACAAGGCAGGCAAAACCGACAAGCGCGGCAAAACATACAGGATAGAAACTGCCGACAGTATGGGATTTGACGCCGAATATACCGACCCTTTATATAAGCATATTCCTTTTTACATTTGCCAAAACAGTGTTATGAGCTACGGTATTTACTATGATACATCAAACACATCGTTTATTGATTTAGGCAGAGAAATAAATAATTACTATGAGCATTTCAAGTTTTTCAAAACAGATGATGATTACTTGGTTTACTATGTTTTCTTCGGCAGTACACTTTCCGTTTTGCAGCAATATAACAGGCTGTGCGGCAAGCAGGCATTTCCGCCGAAATGGAGTTTTGATTACTGCGCAAGCACAATGGCATATACCGACGCAGAAAATGCCGAAGAAGAAATGTACAAATTTTTAGATAAAATCAATGACCTTGATGTTGCCTGCCAAGGCTTTTATCTTTCATCAGGCTACACGCAAATAGGCAATTTGCGATGTGTATTTCACTGGAATAAAGAAAAATTCCCAAAACCTGAAAAATTTATTTCCGATTTCAAAGAAAAAGGTATACATCTTATTCCAAATATAAAGCCTGCGTTTTTAACATCGCACCCTATGTATGATGAAATAAAAAAGCAGGGACTTTTTGTAAAGAATACCGACGGTACACCGTATGTAACTCAATTTTGGGACGGAGTGGGAAGTTACATTGACTTCACCAACCCAAAAGGATTTGATTTTTGGAACAGGCAGGTTAAAGAAAAGCTGCTTGATTTAGGAATTGACGCCACTTGGAATGATAACAATGAATTTGACATAAAGGCTTACGATTCGGTTGCAAGCGGATTTGGAAAAGAAGTCAGAGCAAGTGAAATAAGGCCGATTTTAACTTATTTAATGGTGCTTTCATCCTACAAAGCACAGGTGGATAAATATCCTAACACCCGCCCGTTTTTATCAAGCCGAAGCGGAAGCAGTGCGATAAGGAGGCTTGCTCAAACATGGTCGGGCGATAACTTCACATCTTTTCACGATTTGCGCTTTTGCCACTATGTAGGAATGACTTTATCGCTTTCGGGTTTATACTTTTACGGTCACGATTTGGGCGGATTTTCAGGCGATATGCCAAGCGAGGAACTTTTACTTCGCTGGATGCAGCACGGTGTATTTGAACCGCGCTTTACAATCCACTCTTGGAACAAAGATAACAGTGCCACTATGCCTTGGAGTTATGAAGATAAAATTGACTCCGCTAAAGAAATTTTAGCCGAAAGAAAAAGGCTTATTCCCTATCTTTACAATTGTGCATATGAAGCGGTTAAAAATGAGCTTCCTATTCAGGCGCCGCCGTTTATTTATTTTGATGACGAAAATATAGATGTTAACACCACATCATTTATGCTCGGCAGAAAGATACTTGCAAAATGCGTGCTTGATGAGGGCAAAGACGGTGTTAACATTTACCTGCCGAAAGGTGAAATATGGTATTTAAACGGCAAAAAATTCAACGGCGGGCAAAATGTCGAATTAAAAATACCTGCCGATAAAGAAGTACCGTATTTTGTAAAAGGCGGATGTGTATTGCCGAGTGATGAGGACGAATACGGATTTAAAAAAGGTGAAAAGCTTGTATTTACGGTATATCCTAACGAAAGCAGAGAATTTAAAGATACATTTTTTACGGATGACGGTATAAGCTATGAATACCAAAAAGGAAATTGTGCAAAGCTTGAATTTAATGTAAAGGCAAATGAAAGCGAAATTGAGCTTGAAGTTAATAACAGCGGTAATATGAACATTGATTATGAAATCCGCCTTGTTGAAACAGATAAAAGAAAATTAGTTATTAAATAGCAAATAATACTATATATGGTATATAAATTTATATGGATAACTATTTTTCAAATTTGCTTTACAAGTGAGATATTATGTGTTATAATCTTTTCGCTGTAAACGAATTACACGGTTTCGGGGTTTGACTGCCAAGCAGTATTCACCTGCCCGTTACTGTGTTTTGCGCAGTGCAGTAAAATATTAAAATGAGGTGAAAATTATGACACAGGCTGAAAAGCAAGCAATTATCAAAGAGTATGCTACACACGAGGGTGACACAGGTTCACCGGAAGTTCAGGTTGCAGTTCTTACCACAAGAATCAACGAGCTTACAGAGCATCTTAAGGTACACAAGAAAGACCATCATTCAAGAAGAGGTCTTTTAAAGATGGTAGGTCACAGAAGAAACCTTCTCGTATACCTTTACAATAAGGATATTGAAAGATACCGTGCTCTTATCAAAAAGCTTGGCATCCGTGATACACTTGACAGATAATTTGTCATTTAGGCAAGCAATGGCCACGGTCACTGCTTGCCTTGTTTACTTTTTTGTAATCTAAGGAGGGAGCATACAATAGTAGTAAACCGAGTATGTAAATACAGTTTTTATATATTGGGTTTATTACTATTGCACCTCCTTGGTTAAATAAATATTATTTAAAAGAAATGAGGTACTAAAATGTTTTTCAAGAATTTTAAAGTTTGGGAAACTGAACTTGCAGGCAGAAAGCTTACACTTGAAACCGGCAAAATGGCAGGCCTTGCAAATGCCGCTATTATGGCTCGTTACGGTGAAACAGAAGTTCTTTGTACAGTAACTGCATCTGCAAAGCCACGCGAGGGCGTTGATTTCTTCCCACTTTCAGTTGATTATGAAGAAAAAATGTATTCGGTAGGTAAGATTCCTGGTTCATTCCTTCGCAGAGAGGGCAGAGCCGGTGAAAAAGCCATTCTTACTTCCCGTTGCATTGACCGCCCAATCCGTCCGCTTTTCCCTAAAGATTTAAGAAATGACTGCTCGGTTGTAGCAACAGTAATGTCTGTTGACCCTGATTGCTCACCTGAAATCACAGCAGCAATCGGTGTATCTGCCGCAATCGCTATTTCAGATATTCCTTGGGACGGCCCTATTTCATCTGTAAATGTAGGCCTTGTTGACGGTGAAATCGTTATCAACCCAACACTTGAGCAAAGAGCAAAGACCGACCTTACACTTACCGTTGCATCAACTGCTGACCTTGTAGCTATGATTGAAGCAGGCGGTAACGAAATTGATGATGACACTATGTTCAACGCAATTATGGCAGGTCATGAAGAAAACAAGAAGATTGTTAAATTCATTCAGGGTATTGTAGATGAAGTAGGCAAGCCTAAATTTGCTTATGAATCATCTGACCCGGACCCTGAAATTATGAAAGAAATCGAAGATTTCTGCATTGAAGATGTTAAAAAAGCACTTGACACTGATGATAAGCTTGTTCGTGATGAAGCTCTTCTTCCTATTTACAACGCTGTTCACGAAAAGTTTGACGAAAGATTTGAGGGTAACGAGGGCAAGATTGAAGAAATTATGTACCTTGTTCAAAAGCATGTTGTTCGTGCTTGGCTTAAAGATGAACATAAGAGAGTTGACGGCAGAGGAATTGATGAAATCCGTCCGCTTAATGCCGAAGTTGACCTTCTTGCAAGAGCTCACGGTTCAGGCCTTTTTACAAGAGGACAAACCCAGGTTCTTTCTGTTACAACACTCGGCCCGATGTCAGACGCACAGCTTCTTGACGGACTTGATGAGCAAACAGAAAAGAGATATATCCACCATTATAACTTCCCATCATATTCAGTAGGTGAAACAAAGCCATCAAGAGGCCCGGGCAGAAGAGAAATCGGCCACGGCGCACTTGCAGAAAAAGCACTTGTTCCTGTTCTTCCGTCTGTTGATGAATTCCCATATGCAATCAGAGTTGTATCTGAAGTTCTTTCTTCAAACGGTTCAACATCACAGGGTTCAATTTGCGGCTCAACACTTTCACTTATGGCTGCCGGTGTACCTATCAAAGCACCTGTTGCAGGTATCAGCTGCGGTCTTATCACAGGTGATGACGGTGTATATGGCGACTTTATGACTATGGTTGATATTCAGGGACTTGAAGATTTCTATGGCGATATGGACTTCAAGGTTGCAGGTACTAAAAAAGGTATCACAGCAATTCAAATGGACCTTAAAGTACACGGTCTTACACCTGAAATCATTAAAGAAGCTTTTGCTAAAACACACAAAGCAAGAAATTACATTCTTGATGAAATTATGCTTCCTTGCATCAGCGAACCGAGAAAAGAACTTTCAAAGTACGCTCCTAAAATGTACACTCTTTCTATCAATCCTGATAAAATTGGTGATGTTATCGGTAAGGGCGGCAAGGTAATTCAGGAAATCCAGGCTGACTACGATGTTAAAATCAACATTGAAGAAGACGGAAGAGTATTCATCAGCGGTGTTGACGCTGAAAAGTGCCAGGGCGCTGTTGAAATCGTTAAGCTTATTGCTACCGACCCTGAAGTAGGCTCATTCTACAACGGTGTTGTAACAAGAATTATGAACTTCGGCGCATTTGTTGAAATCGCACCGGGTAAAGAAGGTCTTGTTCACATTTCACGCCTTGATGTTAAGAGAACAGAAAAGGTTGAAGATGTAGTAAATGTAGGCGATTCAGTAATCGTTAAATGCATTGAAATTGATGACCAGGGCAGAATCAATCTTTCAAGAAGAGATGCTTTAATTGAACTTGAGGGAATGACACCTGAAAACGAAATTGATGAAACACCAAGAAAGCCGCGCAGAGATAATCACAGACGCGACAATAACAGAAAGTAATTAGGCTTTCGGAAAACCTGCTGAGTTAGGGGATGATACTCGGCAGGTTTTTTCTTTTATTTTTTAGTACAGATTTTCGTATTTTGTTGACAAAATTTGTAATAGTGGTATAATTAAACTTGTACGGTTTGATAGAAATCAAACCAAAGAATTACGCTAAGCGTAACGGAGGAAACATTATGAATATCTTTATGATTGGCGGTACAGGCCTTCTTGGCTGTGAAGCCGCAACCCAGCTTATCAAAATGGGCCACAAAGTAACAAGCGTTGCTTTGCCTCCACTTCCTCAGGGTGCACCAATTCCTGAAGAAATGGAAATTGTTTTTGGCGATATTAACAAAAAGAGCGATGAAGAAATTATGGAACTTCTCAACGGTAATGATGTATTTATCTATGCTGCCGGTGTAGACGAAAGAGTTGAATTCCCTGCTCCTGTTATGGATTATTATGATAAATTCAACAACGCCCCGCTTAGAAGAATTTTCCCTCTTTGCAAAAAAGCAGGCGTTAAGAGGGCAGTAGTTCTCGGTTCATACTTTGCTTACCTTACAAAGAGCAGACCTGATATGAGACTTCAGCAGAGAAACCCATACTTTAAGGCAAGAATGATTCAGGAAGACATTTGTAAGAATGCTGTTGATGATAACTTCTCAACTTGCGTACTTGAACTTCCTTACATCTTCGGTACTCAGCCTGGCAGAAAGCCTGTATGGACTATTCTTATTGAGCAGCTCAAGATGATGGATAGCCTTCCTTTCACCCTTTATCCAAAGGGAGGTACTGCAATGCTTACTTGCCGCCAGGTAGGTCAGGCTATCGCAGGTGCAGCTGTAAGAGAAAAGGCAGGATTTGAAGCAATCCCTGTTGCTATGTATAATATGAAATGGGATAAGTTCCTTAAAATCGTTTACGAAGCAAGAGGAATGGGCCCTGACAGAAAGATTGTCGGCGTTCAGCCTTGGATGATGAAGATGGGTATGATTGGCATTGCCAAGGATTATAAAAAGAGAGGTATTGATTCAGGTATGGACCCATTCAACCTTCCTGATATTATGGACCTCGACCTCTTCATCAACAACCAATATACTAAAGAACTCGGTGTACAGGAAGATGATATTGAAGAAGCAATTGCTGATTCAATCCGTGTATCTCAAGCTTCATATGACGGTAAGGTACAGCTTCTTGAAATGAAGGGCGAATAATACATTACATAACAAAAAAACCAAGGATTTATATCCTTGGTTTTTTTGTTATGCAAAAAGTGTTCGCCGCTGCATATTTTATTGATTATTCGCCACTTTCTTACCCGTGTTCACCACAAATTGAGTATGGCAGTGCGGGCAGGTTACGTTGATTTTTCCCTTATGGCGAGGAAGGCGAAGTGTTTTTTTGCAATTTTTGCATTTCACAAATTTATGGGTTTTGCGCTGCTTAAATTTATCATTTTGAAATTTGAAAAAGCCTTTAATTTTGCCCCAAAATCGAAGCCAGCTTGAATTTTCCTGCCTTCTTGCTTCAATATTTTTTGAAAACACTCTGAAACAAGCATAAACAAGCAAAACAAATCCCATTACTTCAAACGCATAATAGGTTATTTTTGATACCCTGTAAAATAAATTTGCTAAAACAGTAAATACAAAGAAGAAAATTAAAAGTGCGCTCCAAAGCTTATCAAGGCCATATCTACCAACCATAAACTGCTGAAATTTATATCCCTGTTTTCTGAAAAATTCTTTCATATCTTTTACCTCTACTGATTATATGCTTCTCCGCTTTGTGAGCCGAAATAGTTTGAAGCTTCATTTGAATTTGAACTGCTTTCTGTATTATTACCGAAATCCTGCGACTGCGAATATGACTGCCTGTAATGCGGTGTGTAATAATATGTTTTTGATGAATAAAACAAGCCGCTAACAAGCGATATTATAAGCCTGATAATAAAAATAATAAAAATTATTCTCAATATTCTGCCAAGGCAACCGCCGCGCCTTACTTTATACGCTCTGCCACGGCCTTGCTTTTGGGATGGGTTGTAATTATAAGTATATGTTTGCGAACCACCCATATCGCCAAAATCAAAAAAGCTTGAAAACGGGTCTTTTTTAAGCGGGTTGATACCGTTTGTAATATCAGTATACGCTTGGTGATAAGTCATATTATCCGGCTCTTTTGCATAAGCCGAGCGAATATGGTCTTGCGCAATATTCCATTGCCCTATTGAAGCATTGGCGAGCGCAGAAAGATAGTACCAGCGTGCATTTCTGTCTTCAATACTGTTAAGCAAATTGATAGCCTGTGCGTACTGCCCGGTGTTAATAAACTGCGTTACGGAATTTAGATAATCCGGCGCAGTGTTTGCACTTTTATCAGCTTTTGAGCCAAATGGGGAATAATATTCACTTTGATTTGCCGAGCCGTTTTTAATTTGGTCATATGCCGAATTTATTTGCGACATTTTTTCCTCGGCATTTTTATCGTTAGGGTTAAGGTCGGGATGATACTTTTTAGCAAGCTTTTTATACGCCTTTGTACATTCATCAAGGCTTGCGCCGTCAGGCACACCCAACACCTTGTATGGATTAGTTATCATATCAGTTCCTCAATAATTGATTTTATAGAATCTTACCATAGAATTTTTACGCCTTTATTAACAAACTCGGTACAAGGAATAAACATTTATATTGAAATTTATAGATAAATTTGGTAGTATAATATAGTATAAATAATAATTTGGAGGTTTTAAGCATTATGTATCCTATTTTGCTTACTCTGGGTGAAAATATTGATAAAGTCTTTTCATCCTTTGATTTGTGGGTGTTCCACTTTTTCGGTTCAATGCAATGTACTTTTCTTACATATGTTGCAAAATTTTTCACAACCTTTGGTGACGAGGGTTTCATTATTCCGCTCGTAGTTTTGGGAATAGTTCTTTGCTTTTTCAAAAAAACGAGGAAGTTCGGTTTTTCGCTCATCTTCGCTGTTGTAATCGGCACGCTTGTTACTAACATTGTGGTTAAGCCTATGGCTCTTCGTGTAAGGCCATATAACACACTTCAGGGCAACGCTGATTATTGGAAATGGTATATCGGCGCAGGCGCACTCAGCGAAAGTGACTATTCATTCCCGTCAGGCCACACAACAGGTGCTTTTGAAGTTGCTACCGCTTTGTTCCTTTGCTTTAAAAGCGAGAAAAAGAAGATTGCTTACCTTTTCCCTGTAATAGCAATTTGCACAATGGGAAGCAGAGTATATCTTATGGTACACTATGCGTCAGATGTACTTGCAGGCCTTGTAGTAGGTATTGTTGCCGGAATACTCGGTTACCTTATTGCAAAATTCATTGTTAAGTTTATATTTGAAAAAACCAAGCTTGATAATATCGACGCCGCAAAGCTTTTCAAAAAGTTAACAGAAAAAACTAACGATAAGCTTGCACCCGTGGCAATAGTTCTTGCAGTTGTTTGCATTTTCCTTTATGCTTTCATTCCAAGCCTTACCGAAGGCGGCGACAAAGCTGTAAGATGTGCATATAACGAAGAATATGATTGCTACAACGAAGCAAGAGTTGACGATAAAGATTACCCTGCAATTGACGGAAAGAATTATTGCAAAATCCATTGGAAACAACTCAACGGCGCTGACTGATAATCAAAAATCATAACCACCCGTCAAACGGGTGGTTTGCACAAGGGCTATAAGCCCCTGATACTAACCCGCGTCTCAAGGC
>CAVLCX010000003.1:5336-20960 GCA_963661525.1 bacterium | reverse complement strand
ATTTAAAATAAGTATTGATTAAATACATTTTATATGCTAATATAGATTGTATATGAATAATTAGTTTGGAGTATTGTATTTTTAGGTAAAAATACGGAGGTAAAAATGGATTCTTTTAAAGAAATTTGGAATGCTGTTCTTGCTTACTGCGAAGAAAGAGTTACGGAAACAGCTTTTAATTTATGGATAAAAAAGACTGAATTTGTAAGCTTTGAAGCGGCAACAATTACATTAAGGCTTCCGAGTGCTATGTATATGGATGTTGTTATTTCACAATACGGCACAATGTTCAGTGAAGCTTTTGCCGCAATTATGGGCTTTGAAGTTAAAATTAAATATATTTGTGCTGAAGATAATGACAGAGAAGAGCATAAATTTTATCAGGATAAACAGCACCTTGAAGATTATAAAAACGAGCAATATACATTTGAAAATTTCATTGTAGGTTCAAGCAACAGGTTTGCATATGTTGCAGCTAAAGCAGTTGCAAGCGACCCGGGATTAAATTTAACTAAAAATTCCACAATGAGAAATTATAACCCTCTTTTTATTTACGGTAATTCAGGGCTTGGCAAAACTCATTTGCTTAATGCAATTTGCTATGAAGTCAAGAAAAAGTTTCCAGATATGAATATTTTATATATCCGTGCCGAGCAATTCGTAAATGAATTTATGCAGGCACTTCAATATAAAACAACTGATGAATTCCACGAAAAATTCAGAAACAGCATTGATTTGCTTTTAATTGACGATATTCAGTTTATAGCCGGCAAGCAGCAGACTATTGAAGAATTTTTCCATACTTTTGATACACTTGTATTTGCCGGTAAGCAGGTAGTTATTACTTCCGACCGTCCGCCAAAGGAAATTCAGTCTATTACAGACAGGCTTAAAACCCGATTTGAAGACGGGCTTCTTGCCGATATTCAGCCGCCTGAATATGAAACAAGATGTGAAATAGTTAAGCGCAAGGCTATGATGCTTAATTTTGAAATTCCGGACCCGGTAATTGATTACATCGCAGATAAAGTAAAATCAAATATCCGCCAGCTTGAAGGTGTTACCAAAAAACTTTACGCATATTGCGATATAAACCAAAACACACCTACCATTGCGCTTGCACAAAACATTGTAAAAGTTGTAATGGAGGATACACAGCCGCTTCCTGTTACAATTCAAAAGATTGTAGAAGAAGTAAGCAGAACCACAGGTGTATCGGTAGAAGATATTTACGGCGGACAGAGGAAAAAAACAATATCCGACGCAAGAAAGATTACTTTTTATGTAGTACGAAAAGTAACTAATATGAGCTATGAAGATATTGGTGCCGAGTTTAAAAAACATCATTCAACAGTAATGTACAATATTGACCAAATTGAAAAGGATATTGAAACAGATTCAAAGCTTGCAAGGCAAATTAACGATATAATTTCAAATGCAAAAAGCATTCAATAATTCCACAATTTTTTCAACATTTTTTACTTTTTAATTAACAATAACTGTGGAAAACATATTTTTTACACAATTTCCAAATTTTTTAAACAATCGAAATTTTAAAAACTTTTCAAAAATTTCCTTTATTATCAACAGTTTGAAGATATTTCAACATTTTCCACATCCTATACTACATACTACTATAACAAGACTATATAGATAGACGGAGGATACAAAAAAATGAAATTTACCTGTAATACAAAAGAATTAAGCGAAGCTTGTTCAAATGTAATGAGAGCAGTAAGTACAAAAGTAACCATTCCTACCATTGAGGGTATACTTATGGAATGCGGTTCAGATACATTAAGTCTTACCGGCTATGACTTTGAATTCGGAATTAACACAACACTTCAGGCAAGTGTGGTTGAACCGGGTGCAATAGTAATAAATGCAAAAGTTATAAGTGATATTATAAGAAAATTACCTGAAGGTAAGGTTACATTTGAAATCAGCGGTACTTCAGTTTCAATTATAAGCGGTGCGGCACAATATAATATTTCGGGTATTGATGCTGATGATTACCCTGAATTACCGTCTGTATCAGGCGGCTATCCTCTGTTTTTAAACCAAGATATACTTCAAAATATGGTATCGCAAACTCTTTTTGCAGTTGCAGATACAGAAGCTTCAAAGCCGGTACATACAGGCCTTAAATTTGAACTTACACAAAATCAGTTAAGGCTTATCGGTGTTGACGGATACAGGCTTGCTATAAGAACAGAAACAGTAAAATACGACGGTGAAGATATTAGCTTTATCGTTCCTAAAAAAACAATCAGAGAGCTTATTAAGCTTTTCAATGCAGAAAATGACAAGGATATTTCAATCAGTGTAGGTAAAAGGCACATTGTATTTGATGTGGATAATTACAGCATTATCAGCCGCTTGCTTGACGGTGATTTCCTTGATTACAAAGCAGCAGTACCTAAAACCTGCAATACAACAGTTTTGATTAACACAAGTGACGCAATAAACTGCATTGAAAGAACACTTCCTGTAATTGAAAATGATAAGAAAAACCCAATCAGATGTTTATTTGACGCAGATGAAATGAGAGTTTCAACCGTATCAAGCATTGGCAGAGTGGTAAACTACACACACGCAAATGTAAGCGGTGATAGGGTTGAAATCGGCTTTAACTCAAAATATGTGCTTGACGCACTTCACGCAGCGGATACCGACCAAGTAAGAATTGAACTCGGCGGTGCGGTAAGCCCTGTAAAAGTATTGCCGATAAATAATGATTCATTCTTATTTTTAGTATTACCTATGAGGCTTAAAAATGAAAATTAAAGCAAAAGCAAAACCGAGAAAAAACGAAAATGTAAATATTACTACCGAATTTATAAGGCTTGACGCATTTTTAAAATTTAAAGGAATTGCAGAAACCGGCGGGCAGGCAAAAACTTTTATTCAAGACGGAATAGTTAAAGTAAACGGTGAAACCTGCACTGCAAGGGGCAAAAAAATACACGGCGGCGATACAGTATCTATATTTTCGGTAGATTATAAAATTATTACAAATGAAAATTGAGTCAATAGAAATTGAAAATTTCAGAAATATAGAAAATTTAAAGCTTGATTTTGATGATGTAAATATCATTTGGGGCGAAAATGCGCAGGGTAAAACAAATTTGATTGAAGCAATTTATCTTTTTACCGGAAGTAAAAGCTTTCGCGGGGTAAGGGATAAAGAACTTGTTGAATTCGGAAAAGAAAGTGCAAAGCTGAAAATTGATTTTGAAAATAAATCGAGAAAGCAAAATGCCGAGCTTATGATTAAAGGCAGGCGCACAGCAAAGCTTAACGGAATTGATAAAAAAAGTGCAACTGCCCTCGGTGACGAATTAAAAGCAGTAATTTTTTCACCGGTTCATCTGTCTATGGTTAAGGATGGGCCGATTGAAAGGCGAAAATTTATTGATAATTCATTATGCCAGCTGAAATCAAATTACAGAAGCGTATTAAAAGAATATAACCGCTGCCTTGCCCAAAGAAATATGCTTTTAAAAGACATGAAAAATAACGCAAATTTGGAGGATATGCTCTATATTTGGGATAAAAATCTTGCAAAAAGCGGGGCAAAAATAATTTACCAGCGTGAAAAATATATTGAAGCACTGTTACCCTTTGCCACAGAAATTTTTGACGGACTTTCAAAAGGGTGTGAAAAAATAGATTTAAAACTTCAATGCGGATTTGACTGCAAGGATAAAAGCGTGGCAGAAATTGAAAATGAACTTACAAAGCTTCTTATTTCAGGCAGAAACAACGATATATTAAACAGAATTACTACTTCAGGTCCGCACAGGGACGATATTGAAATACTTATAAATGAAAAAAGTGCCAGGCTTTATGCATCACAGGGGCAGCAGAGAAGCTGTGTGATTGCACTTAAACTTGCAGAAGCAAGCTTATTAAAAGAAATGACTGATGATGAGCCGCTTGCACTGCTTGATGATGTTATGAGCGAGCTTGATGAATCAAGGCAGGATTACATACTTAATCACATTAAGAATTGGCAGGTTTTCATCACCTGCTGTGACGCTAATACTGTGCTTAGGCTTAAAAAAGGCAAAACATTTCATATTGAAAACGGCAGGTGCAAAGACTGATGTATATATATTTAGGCGGTAACACGGTTATCAGCAGTAATGAAATACTCGGCATTTTTGATATGGATACCTCCACGGTAAATAAAGCAACGCGTGATTTTTTATCAATCAGTGAAAAAAACAAAAAAGTAATTTATGTAAACTATGAACTTCCCAAAAGTTTTATTGTTTGCAAGGATAAAATATATATTTGCCCGCTTAATACATCAACACTGTTAAAAAGAGTTGAGGCGGGAAAAAAAAGTAAAAATAATTCTTAGCATTATGCTAAAAGGAGACTTAAATCAATATGAGCGAAGAAGAAAACAAGATTGAACTTGAAGAAGCTGACATTGACACTACTGTAACCGAAGAATATTCCGCAAAAGATATTCAGGTGCTTGAAGGTCTTGAAGCAGTTCGTAAAAGGCCGGGTATGTACATCGGTTCAACAGGGCCGAGAGGACTTCATCACCTCGTTTACGAAATTGTTGATAACTCTATTGACGAAGCACTTGCAGGTGTATGTACACATATTGAATGTAACATTTTACCGGGGGATATTATTGAAGTTAAGGATAACGGCCGTGGTATACCGACAGGTATAAATGAAAAAACAGGGCTTCCTGCCGTAACGGTTGTACTTACCGTGCTTCACGCAGGCGGTAAATTCGGCGGTTCGGGCTATAAAGTATCGGGCGGTTTGCACGGTGTAGGTTCATCTGTTGTAAACGCATTATCAGAGTGGCTTGAAGTTGAAGTTACACAAAACGGCCATGTTTACAGCCAAAAATTTGAAAGAGGTAAGGCTGTAAATGATTTACATATCATTGCGGATAAAGACGGCCACGGTACTACTATCAGATTTAAAGCCGACGCTGAAATCTTTCAGGAAACAACGGTTTACGATTACGAAATTCTTGCAAGGCGACTTCGTGAGCAGGCATTTCTTAATGCAGGGCTTTCAATCACTCTTACAGATAAAAGAGGAGATGAAGACAGCGGTGAAGAATTCTGCTATGAGGGTGGTATTCGCTCTTTCGTAGAATATATAAACACAAGCCGAGGTCTTAATCCTATTCAGGATGAAGTAATTCACCTTTCAACCACCAAGGGTGACAGAAGTGCCGAAGTTGCACTTTGCTATACAGATTCTTACAACGAAACACTTCTTTCATTTGCAAATAATATCAATACTATTGACGGCGGTACGCACGAAACAGGATTTAAAACTGCGCTTACAAGAGTATTTAACGATTACGGTAAAAAATTCGGTATTCTTAAAGACAGTGATAAAAAGTTTACCGGTGATGATGTACGCGAGGGTATAACTGCGGTTATCAGCGTAAAGCTTACTGAAGCTCAATTTGAAGGGCAAACAAAAGGTAAGCTTGGTAATACAGATATTACCGGTCTTGTATCAACAATGCTTTATGATAAGCTTATGACTTATTTTGAAGAAAATCCTAATGTTGCAAAAACACTTCTTAATAAGTCGCTTGACGCATCCCGTGCAAGAGAAGCTGCAAGAAGAGCAAGAGAAAATGCAAGAAGAAAATCTCCGCTTGAAAGCAACTCACTTCCGGGTAAGCTGGCAGACTGCATAAGCAATGACCCTGAAAAATGCGAAATTTACATAGTCGAGGGTGATTCGGCAGGCGGTTCTGCAAAAGAGGGCAGAGATAAGCAGCATATGGCAATTCTCCCGCTTTGGGGTAAAATGCTTAATGTTGAAAAAGCAAGAGTGGACAAGGTTATTACAAATGAAAAGCTTGTTCCGGTTGTAATGGCACTGGGTACAGGTATCGGCGAAGATTTTGATATTAACAAATTAAGATACCATAAAATTATAATTATGGCCGATGCCGATGTCGACGGTGCGCACATCAGAACACTTCTTTTAACATTTTTCTTCAGATATATGCCGCAAATTATTGAAGACGGATATGTTTACCTTGCTCAACCTCCTCTTTTCAAAGTATCAAAGGGTAAAAAGAGCAGCTATGCATTTTCTGATGAAGAAAGAGATGAAAAAATTGCCGAACTCGGCGGTGACTGCGATATTCAGCGATACAAAGGTCTTGGTGAAATGGACCCTGAACAGCTTTGGGAAACAACAATGGACCCTGAATTCAGAACCATGCTGCGTGTAACTATTGAAGATGCGCAAAGAGCCAGCGAAAACTTCTCTATTCTTATGGGTGACAATGTTGAACCGAGAAGAGAATTTATTGAGAAAAACGCAAAATTTGTTCAAAACTTGGATGTATAACAGTGTGAAATTATGAAACTGACTTTTAAAATGACAGCCGATGAATTTTACAGAGGCTTTAACTTTAAAACAAACAAACTCAAAATGAATGAAACCTGTGAGCTTGTATGTTTAATAGTATTTTTAGTTTTTTCTGCACTTTTAACTTTTACGGGTGTGTTAAAAGATGTATTACTTTTAATACTTGCAATTATGCTGATGCTGTTTTATGCATTTAAAATGATAATGACTAAAAACAGTGTGATGAATGATTTTCAGCACTCCCCTATTTTAAATGAAGAAAACACAATCAAAATTTATGATGAGGGGCTGGAACTTATCGGCAGCTTTGAAAAAGTTTATGCACCGTGGAAAAGTGTATATGCAGTGAAAGAAACTAAAAAAGAACTTATTATATTACCTACTTTAAGCCGCGGTGTTGCGGTTATCAGCAAGGAAAGATATAAAAACGAGCTTGAAGAAATAATAAAAATTCTTAAAAGCAAGGGGGTAATGAAATAATGGACTTTACTTTTAATTATACCCTTGAAAAAGAAGATTTGATAAATTTTGAACTTTTTAAGCTTAAAACAAGCAAGTTTTTAAATATGGTATATATTACCGTGCTTATAGTGCTTGTAATGAACACATATTACGCAGTAAGCGAAAAAAATTATGCGTATTTGCTTATTGTGGCATTTTATTTCATCGGCGTGGCTGTGTATTCATTTTATGTTACAAAAATCAGGCCTAAAAAAAGGGCTGAAAGGTGCTTGAAAAAGGATATTACTTACGGTGAGTTAAGGGAAATAACAGTAGGTGAAAATACTGTTGAATTTAAAACTTTGCCGAAAGAGGACGAGCCTATGCTTATAGGTGTATATCCATATAATATGGTAAGTGCAATAATTGAAACAAAAAAATATGTGTATTTTATAGTGCCGACGGGAACAAACATTTTTCCTATCAGTTCAATTCCGCTTGAAATAAGAGCCGGAGTATTAAAAAATATTAAGAGAAACCCTAATTACGCATATTTTGATAAAATATAAACAAACGAACTCTGCTTTGGAGGTTAAATAATGGATAGTAATGAAATTCGTTACGACAATCAAAAAATTAAAGATGTAGAAATCAGTGACGAGATTAGAAAAGCATTCCTTGATTATTCAATGAGTGTTATTGTTCAGCGTGCGCTTCCTGATGTGCGTGACGGTTTAAAGCCGGTACACAGAAGAATACTTTATGCTATGTATACAAATAATCTTTATCCTGACAGGCCTTACCGTAAATGTGCTACCACAGTCGGTGAAGTGCTTGGTCACTATCACCCGCATGGTGACGCATCTGTTTATGACGCAATGGTTAGGCTTGCACAGCCGTTTTCAATGAGGCACATTCTTGTTGACGGACACGGTAACTTCGGTTCTGTTGACGGTGACCCGGCTGCTGCTTACCGTTATACAGAAAGCAGAATGAGTAAAATTGCTATGAAAATGCTTGAGGACATCAAGAAAGACACAGTTGATTTTATTCCTAACTTTGATGATAACAGCAAAGAGCCTACCGTTTTACCGTCGCGTTATCCAAACTTACTTGTTAACGGTTCATCAGGTATCGCAGTAGGTATGGCAACAAATATTCCGCCGCATAATATGAACGAAGTAGTGGAGGGTATGTGCTGTCTTATTGATAATCCGAGTGCCGAGCTTGATGAAATTATGCAGTATATAAAAGGCCCTGACTTTCCTACCGCCGGTATTATTATGGGTACAAGGGGAATTAGGGAAGCTTATGCAACGGGCAGAGGTAAAATTTATCTTCGTGCAAGGGCAGAAATTATTGAAACCAAAGGTGACAGGTACAAAATTGTAGTAACCGAAATACCTTACGGTGTAAATAAAGCAAGGCTTATTACCCGCATTGCAGATTTGGTTAAAGAAAAAAGGCTTGAAGGTGTTGCCGATGTGCAGGACTATTCAGACAGAAAAGGTATGCACATTGAAGTTACGGTTAAGCGTGACGCAAATGCGCAGGTTGTACTTAACAATTTATATAAAATGACAGATATGCAGGTAACTTTCGGTGCAATTATGCTTGCACTTGTTGACAATGTACCTAAAGTATTAACCCTTAAAGAAATTTTACAGCAATATATTGATTTCCAAAGGGATGTTATTACAAGAAGAACAAGATTTGACCTTAATAAAGCGCAGGAAAGAGCGCATATTTTGGAAGGCCTTGCAAAGGCTATTGATATTGTTGATGAAGTTATTGCAACAATTCGTGCCTGCAAGGGCGGCCAGGCTGAAGCAAAGCAAGCTATTATGGACAAGTTTGGCTTTGATGACCCGCAGGCAAGCGCAATTGTGGCTTACCGTTTGGGCCAATTGGCAGGTCTTGAAATTGAAAAGATAATGAATGAACTCGAAGAACTCCACGAAAAGATTAAGGATTTGCTTGATATTTTAGGCAATGCTGACAGAGTTAACGAGATTATTAAAACAGAAACAAGAGAGATTGCCGCTAAATTCGGCGATGAAAGAAGAACTGAAATTTCAGCCGCAGTGGGTGATGTTGAAGATGAAGACCTTATCCCTGTTGAAGACTGCATTCTCACCCTTACAGAAAAGGGATATATGAAACGCCAGACTGTTGATACATACAAGGCGCAAAACAGAGGCGGACGCGGTGTTTCAGGCATGAGCAGAAGAGAAGAAGATGTTGCAAAAACAATGTTTTCCTGCTCAACTCACGATTTTATTATGCTTTTCACTAATAAGGGTAAAGTATTTAAGATGAAAGGATATGAAATTCCTGAATCATCAAGAACCGGCAAGGGAATGAATATTGTAAACATTCTTCCTGTTGAACAGGGCGAGCAAATTACCGCTATGGTTCAAGTGCCGAAGGATGAAGAACGCTCTTTCCTTTGTATGATGACTAAAAACGGTATTATCAAGAGAACTTCGCTTGACCAATACGACCATATCAGAAAAAGCGGTATTATTGCAATAAATCTTGATGAGGGCGACGAACTTTCTTGGGTTGAGATTACAGACGGTAAGAGAAAACTTGTTGCCGCTACGCACGACGGAATGAGCATTTGCTTTGAAGAAAGTGACGCAAGGCTTATCGGCAGAACTGCAAGAGGTGTTAAAGCAATCACTCTTGGTGAGGGCGACTATGTAGTAGGCTTTGCAATTGAGCGTGAGGGAGTTAAGCTTCTCACCGTTTCTGAAACCGGATACGGCAGAAAGAGTGAATTTTCAGACTACCGTGTTCAATCAAGGGGCGGTAAGGGACTTCTTAATTACCGTGTTGAAAAATTCGGCAAGGTTGCAAACATTGCCGCTGTTACCGAAGAAAACGATGTTATTATGATTTCTACCGACGGAATTATTATCCGTATGCCTGTTGACCAAATTTCTACATTCCAAAGGCCTGCAAAGGGTGTTAAGGTAATGAGAGTAAATGAGGGCGAAAAACTTGCTACAATTTCTGTTGTTGACAGATTTGAAGAAGACGAAAGTGAAGCTGAAAATGAAGAAATTGGAAGCGAAGAAACAGAGCAGGCAGAAGAATAATATACAAAAATACTACTAAATGTCTATTAAAGCCGCATTTTTTAATATTTTTACAATTTAGATATAGTATTTTTACAATATATGATATATAATGACAAAAGTTTTTAGTTTTTAAAAGAGGAGTGAAGGCATTGGAGAAAGAGTCTTACAGTATTGATGATATTCTTTCTGAAGTTAAAAAACGCAGAGAGCAAGAAAATCAACAGCAAGCCAATACCGAACCACAAGATAAAGCCGAACCTGAAGCTCAGGAAAAAGAGGAAGTAAAAGTAACTGAAGATAAGGCAGAGCCTGAAGTAATTGAGGAAACTTCTGAAAAAGAAGAGGAATTCACAATTAACGACACTGCCGATATTGAAATTCCGACTATTGAGGAGGAAGAAACGCAGTTTACCGATACTGATGAAATTGAAGAGCAGGACGGTGCAGTAATTGACAACCAAGCTGCAAATGAAGAAAATGAGCAGGAAGAAAACGGAATGGTTGATTTACTGTCACTTGCTCAAAATGGAGAAGTTATTGAGCTGCAGCCGGAAGAAGAGCAACCCGAGGTTAAAGAAAAGGTTAAATTTTCAAAAACTAAAAAGGGCAAGGCTATAATAACTATAATAATTATTCTTCTTGTTATGGTTATTGCAGGCGGTGTGTTTGCAATACTTTATGCAAACAATGTGCTTAATAAGGTAACTGATGATAAAAGCGGTGCCACCGATTATGAAATGAGTACCTATTATGACGGAATGGACTTTCTTAAAGAGGATTTTCCTACAATTAAGGAAGCAAGTGCCGGTGAAATATACAGCTACCCTGAATATCTTAAGCAGTGGTATCAAAACGGTGACCCTGTAAGTTCAACCCATGTGCTTAATATTCTTCTTCTGACGCTTCGCGTGCCGACTCGGCAATTATTGTAAGTGTTAATGTAGATACAAAAGAAATTCATTTAACTTCAGTTTTGCGTGACCTTTATGTTTACTTTGAGGTTGACGGTAAAGGGCAATACGGTAAAATTAACGCAGCCGCATCATTGGGCGGAATGAAGTGCTACATCAACACTATTGAAAGATACTATAAAATTGCTATCAACAATTATGCGGTAGTTAATTTCAATTCATTCCCTAAAATTATTGACGCACTCGGCGGTGTTTCAATTAAAATTACATCAAAAGAAATAAATGAGATTAACAATCATCCAAAAACTTATGGCAAAGTTACCATTACACAGACTTTTGACGGTACTGAAGGAACAATGAAGCTTAACGGTAAGCAGGCACTTGCTTATTGCAGAATTAGGCATATTGATTCTGACGGAGCAAGAGCTAACAGGCAAAAAACCGTGCTTAATGCCATAATTAAAAAGATGAGAAACAGCGGAACGGTTGATATTGTTAAAACCGTAAATGAACTTGCAGGCTATGTTTACACAGGTTACAGCAAGAAAGAGCTTGTTTCAATCGGAAACACAGCACTTCGTGACGGCTGGCTTGAATATTCAATGAAAACAAAGAATGTTCCTGCTGTGGAAAACTGCAAAGGTGGTTCTAATTTTTCTGTTTCGCCTAACAATTGGATTTGGCTTGCCGATATTCCAAAAGATGCATATGAACTTCAAATGGAAATTTACGGTAAATCAAATATTGAACTCAGTACAAACAGACCTGCGTATATAGATATGGGCAGGTAAAAATAAAATATTGTAGGGGCGAACATAGTTCGCCTCTTAGACTGTCGATAAAGTGGCTAAAGCGCGCCGAATAAAATAAGCAAACTTTTTTGCCTCCCTTGCAAAGGGAGGTGGGTGCAACTTGTTGCACTCGGAGGGATTGTGAAAAATAGCTTGGACATCGAGTCCAAGCTATTTTTGGCGCTTTTTGTCTTTTGTTCGGGGGCAGTACCGTTGTACAGCTCCCGCTCACAAAATACAAAATTTATCTCACTTTCTCAAAGTCTTACAGCGTGTAGAAATTTGAAAACTTGACTTTTTCTACACGCTGGGGCGAACAGTGTTCGCCTCTTTTTTTAACAATGTTAAGAGAGGGAAAAATGAAACACGAAAAAATCGCAACTTTTAAATTTGCTGTTCAAAAATCCCTGCCTGTTTTATTCGGCTATCTTTTTTTAGGTTCGGCTTTCGGAATTATGCTTTACAAGGCGGGATATAATTGGATTTGGGCTGTTTTTATATCAATAGTTATTTATGCAGGTTCGGGGCAGTTTTTGCTTGTATCACTTATCAGTGCAAAGGCGGATATTGCAACAACGGCACTTATGACTTTATTTATAAACACCCGCCATATGTTTTACGGATTATCATATATTGAAAAATTTAAAGCAGGCGGTTGGCGCTATCCTTTTATGATTTTTACATTAACCGATGAAACATATTCGGTTAATTCATCAATAACTTACATACCGGAAAATGTGAATGAGCCGAAAGCAAGGTTTTTAATCGGCGAACTTAATCATTTATATTGGATAATCGGTTCAGCTTTAGGTTCGGTGTTAAGCCAGCTTATACCGATAGATTTTACCGGCATTGATTTTTCAATGACTGCGCTTTTTGTAGTTATTTTTATTGATTTAATTAGAAATAATAAGGGCAAAGCAAAAATTATAGGTGCAATAGGTGTATTTTCGGCAATTCTTTGCCTGATAATTTTCGGCGCAGATAAATTTTTAATTCCGTCACTTTTAATTACGGTGGCAGTTTTATCCTCTTTCAAAAAGTTTTTTGATGTTTGGGAGGTGGCAAAATGACAACAACTCATCTTGTTTTAATGATTTTGGCTGCCGGTGCCTGCACATTTGCCACAAGACTGTTCCCTTTTGCTCTTTTCGGGCAGAGTAAGGAAGTGCCGAAGTTTGTAAAATATTTGGGCAATGTTTTGCCCGTTGCAATTTTGGGTATACTTATTGTTTACTGCCTTAAAGATTTTGAAAAGGGCGATATTAACTATATTATTCCGCAAATTATCGCAGTGGTTATAACCGCTTTGGTTCATATTTGGAAAAAGAATACCCTTTTGAGTATCGCAGTCGGCACAATAGGCTATATGCTTTTAATCCATTTTGTATTTGTATAAAATAAAAGGGGCGGCCATTGGCCGCCTTTAATTTTTATATTCTTACGCTGATATTATTATCTTTCAAATATTTTTTAAGTTCAGGTATCGGAAGTTCATTGAAATGGAAAAGGCTTGCCGCCAAAACCGCATCGGCTTTGCCGGTTGTAAACGCATCAAGGAAATGTTCTGCCTTGCCTGCTCCGCCTGAAGCAATAACCGGAATACATGTATTTTCACTGATTGTTCGGGTAAGTTCAATATCGTAACCCGTTTTTTGCCCGTCTTGGTCCATAGAAGTTAAAAGTATTTCGCCCGCTCCGCGTTTTTCAGCTTCAATTGCCCATTCGACAGCGTTAATTCCCGTCGGAATTCTGCCGCCGTTTAAGTAAACTTCCCAGCTTCCCTTTCCGTCACGCTTGGCGTCAATAGCGCAAACCACACACTGTGCGCCGAATTTATATGACGCTTCGTTAATCAAATCAGGATTGCGAACTGCCGCAGAGTTTACGGAAATTTTATCTGCTCCGGCTCTCAAAAGTTCTTTAAAATCATCAACGGTTTTAATTCCACCGCCTACCGTGAAAGGAATAAATACTGTTTCGGCAACGCGCTTTACAATATCAATCATAGTACTTCTGCCCTCGTGTGTGGCGGTAATATCAAGTAAAACAAGTTCGTCTGCCCCCTGCTTATCATAAGCGGCGGCACATTCAACCGGGTCACCGGCATCTCTTAAATCCACAAATGAAACACCTTTTACAACTCGTCCGTTTTTAACATCAAGGCAGGGAATAATTCTTTTAGCGTACATATTATTTGCCCTCCTTATCTAAAAAGTTTTTCAAAAGGGCAAGCCCTGTATTACTGCTTTTTTCAGGATGAAACTGCACTGCGCAAAGATTATCTTTTTGAACCGCACATTCAATTTCAACACCGTAATCCGTCACCCCGGCAACAACGCTTTCATCTGCGCCTTTTAGGTAGAATGAGTGAACGAAATAAAAGTAGCTGTTATCTTCAATTCCTTTAAATATACCGTCTTTTTGCTTTAAAGAAACGCTGTTCCACCCAATATGCGGAACTTTAAGCCCGTTATCTTTCGGGATAGATACGATTTTTCCTTTAAGTATGCCTAATCCCTCAACACCCGGGCTTTCATCACTGCTTTCAAACAGCAGTTGCAATCCCAGGCAAATGCCGAGAAAATTCTTTTCTTTTGCAGCTTGCTTTACCGTTTGCGTAAGTCCCCTTTCTTTCATTGATGCCATTGCATCACCAAAAGAACCTACCCCCGGCAAAATAACATGGCTTGCAGATAATATTTTTTCCTTATCTTGTGTAATTTCACTTTCGGCGCCGAGAAAATCAAGCGCTTTTTTCACACTTGACAGATTACCCGCACCGTAATCAATAATTGCAACCATAACTTATCTCCATAGTATGTAATAAAAATATTTTATCACAAAATATAATCACTTGCAATATTGACAAAATAATAAAAACAGTATAAAATAATTTCACCAAGTTTATATGCAGCGGTACCGAAGAGGTCATAACGGCATGGACTCGAAATCCATCGTGTGAGCAATCACCCGTGGGTTCAAATCCCACCCGCTGCGCCATCGTCGTCGCAAGCTTCATATCGCTTGTGGCGACTTTCTTTTTGTCCTTTTATAGAAAGTCACCCCGTACTCATTACGCTGCTCCTCCTCTCCCCAAAAAGCTTACACTTTTCGGGGACCCCGAATTTTGTGGACTACATATCGTTCGTGACGACTTTTTTATTATTTAATAAAAAGTCATCAGCTCACTCATTCCGTCGTTCCTCCTCTCAAAATCTGTCATACAGTGGTGCGTCAGATTTTGTAAATAGAGTTTGTGAATTAAGCATCTTCGTGGCGATTTTTATATAATAGAAAAATGCATAGTGGCGGGTGAGTTTTGCTCGCCCGTTACTATGCATTTACAATAATCAATTTTTTACAAATCGTCGGCGTCTTGGATAGGTTCTTCAAGTTCGCCGTTATAGTACATATCAGCCGGAACGCCGGTATACATTCCCTGCGGGTCGCTTGCGACTATTTCCGGATTTAAAAATGAAGTGTAATCGTTAAATTTATTTTTATGCTTTTTATTATTTTTGTTTTTTTTATCATTGTTTTTCATAAAAATCACCTCTGCAATTATGTTTTGCAAAGGTGATTTATTTATTACAATTTTTCAACATCAATTTCTGCAATTTTTTCCAAAAATTGCTTTGGTGTTATTACATTTGCGTAGTCAAGGTATTCATCCATATTCATATTAAAATTATTTATATAAATAGGAACACTTTCATATTCAAGGTCGATATGAAGCCTTTTTGCATCTTCCTTAATTGTTTGCGGATTTGTTGTGTTTATATCATAAAATTTTGTGACTACACTTTCGTGATTTCTGACATATTCAAGGATAATATTTCTGTCTGACTTGGAGATTGAAACATATTTATTATCTTCTTTCGCAATTGCCAAAGCCATAGGCATTTGCGCAACAGCCTTGCAAGTGTCAGAATTAACAAAAAATTCGTTAATAAAAATAGATTCAAGCTTGCTTGTATCATCAGGCACAATTATTGCAAAAATATATTTTGA
>CAVLCX010000003.1:0-5326 GCA_963661525.1 bacterium | reverse complement strand
GCTTTTTGCCGTATATTGTTTTCATAAATTCTTTGAAATAATACTGACATTCGGCAATTTTTTCGGCGAACTGATGATAAAAAGGAATATTAGGCACATCGTTGAGTGCCGGCATAGTGAAAGTTTTGAATTCATCACTTTCTTTATCTTTAATCAAAATATTGCTATTAGTGATAATCATCGGAATAGTTTTTGCCAAATAATCGCCCCCCTAACACAAGTATTTTACTACACACGCTGTTTTAAATCAATAAATTTTGAAATTTTCACAAAAATATAGTGAAATTTAAAACGGTATATGGTACAATATGTATATTAAATAATGAAAGGAGCATCAATATGCCCGATTCTGAAGAATTAGATGAAATATTAAAAGAAATTAAAAATATTAACGCACCGAAGGAAAAGCCTGAACCTAAAGAGGAACAGCCTTTGACTTTAGCTGAAGATAAACCTGCAAAGCAAGAAGCTGAAACCAAGCCGGAGCCGGTAAAAGAAAATGTTAATTTTAATGAATTTTCTTCTTTTAATTCAGCACAGCATAGCGATATTCCTGAAGGCAACAAAGGGGAAAAGGAAATGTCAAAGAAAAAAGGCAAAAATAAGAAACCGTTAATTATTGCGATTATAGTTATTTTAGTAGCTGCAATCGCAGTTGCGGCAGTATTCGCCGTTAAAAATAAAAACAAAGAACCTGAAACAACTACACCGCAAACCACACAGGAGCAAACAACCCAAACTCCTGTTGTATCAAAAGTTAACCCTCTTACAGGTGACAGCGACTTTAATGCAAACGCAGTCGGCAAAAGACCTATTGCCTGCGTAGTTGAAAACTCTGTTTCTGCAAGGCCTCAATGGGGTATTAACGACAGCAAGAACCCACCTGACATTATTGTGGAAGGTGAAGTTGAAGGCGGAGAAACAAGAATGCTTTGGATGTATGCCGATTACACAGCAGTTCCGTCACAAATCGGCCCGATGAGAAGTGCAAGACCGCCATATATCAAGTTTTCTGAACTTTTTGACGCTATCTTCATCCATTGGGGACAGAGCCAGACTAAAAAAGGTACTAACTATATCGGCGCTAACACAATCTTCAGGCAGGATAATGTTGACCATATTAACCAAATGACTTACAGCGGCAAGGTTGCACTTTTCGGCAGGGATTCATCAAGAGGTGTATCAACCGAGCATACAGGTGTATTATACGGTGCTAAAATTGCCGACGCTATTAAAGGCGAAGAATTCAGAACAGATGCTGACGAAAGCAAATATACAAAGTTTAACTTTGCCAAGGAAGAAACTACCGTAAGCGACACTGAATGTAACACACTCGGCCTTACATTTTCAAGCAGAACAGCTACAAGGGATTGGACTTATAATTCAAGTGATAAAATGTATCATTGCAGCGACTATAAAACAGATGTTGCAAGAAAAAATCTTCTTGTACTTTTTGATAAAACAGAATATGTATCAAAAGCTAATTACAAAAACAGCGGTTCAGCCGAAGTATACTGCAACTACAAGCTTGCAGGCGGCAACGGTAAGCTTGCTACCGACGGAACAGTTGTTGATATTACCTGGAGCGTAGAAAACGGTGTTCTTGTTATTAAGGATACTGACGGAAATGATGTAAACTTCAATGTAGGTACAACTTGGATTGGATATGCATCATCAAACAACGGCGGTTCGGTAAAATAAGACTAAAAATGCATAAAAAGAGCTTGGACTCAATGTCCAAGCTCTTTTTTATATCATAATGGCAAAAACACTGTTCGCCTCATTTAATTTTTATCCATATCCTGCATACTTTGCGGGGCGGTATCAATTACTTCTATTTTATTTGCACGCATCCAAAGTGACGGAGTAATGCGAAGCTGATAACCGTAACCCGGGTCCATCTGCCAATGCACCATAGGTGCTTCGGGCAAACCGTAGCAGGAAAGAAGAGTCATAAGCACACCGGCATGGCCGACTATTGCGATATTTTGTGTTCCGGTTTTAATGCAGCCGTCAATAACCTTTTCAAAAGACGCGCAAACTCGCTGGGCAAATTCCGCATTGCTTTCGCCGTACGGTGTTTTTGAATGAATATCGCCGCCTATCCAATTTTTAAAATCTTCATTATCTTTTAAATCATCTGCCGTACACTGCTCAAATTCGCCGAAGTTATATTCGATAAAATCATCAATTGTAATAATTGCGTTATCGGGAAACATAATTTCAGCCGAATCTTTACATCTTTTTAACGGGGATGAAAATACGGCGTCAACCTTTGGATAATGGTATTTAGCTTTGATGGAATGAAGCTCATTTATACTATCTGTTGTGAGTGGCAAATCTGTATGCCCAATATACTGTGCGTTTAAGTTGCCCTTGGTAATTCCGTGGCGGAAGAAATATAAGTTATAAGATTTCATTGTGAAATGCTCCTTTTTAAGCCAATTGTTACAAAATATTACAAACAGGAAATCGCACTTTACAAATAGTAATATGATGATATAATACTATTTGTAATAAAAGAGGTGCTGACTATGGGTGTAAAGAAAGAAGAAAAGAGAGCTTTAAAAGCTGATAAAACTGAAAAAATATCAAAATTTGCATTAAAGCTTTCAGAGTTGAGAAGAGAGAGAGGCATAAGCCAAAAGAAAGCCGCAACAGACCTTGGAATTTCACAGGCACTTTTAAGCCATTATGAAAAAGGTATTAGGGAATGCGGACTTGATTTTGTTATAAGATGCAGTGAATATTACGGTGTTACCACCGATTATCTTTTAGGTGTAAGCGACAGCAGAAACGGGCTTGATATTGACGCTTTAAACAAGCAGGATGAAGAAGACGATGAATTTTCAATATTCACGCTCGGCAAAGCAACAAAATATTTGCTTGACCTAGTTGCCACCGGCAGTGACGAAGGCGCACAGAAATATATTTCGGATTACTATACGCTTTGTGTATACCGCGGTGCAATTACCCTTGCAAAAGCAGGTATGCTGCCAAAAGAAATGTTTAAGCTTGATTACACACTTGGCAGGGAGCTTGCATCTGCCGCACTTTCGGTTGAAGATGCGAAGTTCGTATTTATTGAAGATAAGTCAAGAACCGGCACGGACCTTGCCGAAAAAACCGCTATTCACAGCTTGATTGAAAAAGCCGAAGATATTATTTATAACACTTTTGTATTAGAATAAAGTGTATTGATTTTTTTGAAGTTTAATAAATTCAAGTATAATCGCCGTAGAAATTTCTGCGGCGATTTTTTTAAATGTCGGGTAATCAAGCTGGGAATTTTCATCTCCCCCATCGCTGATTGAGCGCAAAACAGCAAATTTAACATTATTTGCCGCACAGGTATGCCCGATTGCGCCGCCCTCCATTTCGCCGCAAATTGCGCCGAATTCATTTTGAAGCATTGCTTTTAATTCGGCGCTTGCAATAAAAGTATCGCCGCTTGCAATTGTGCCGCGGTGTATTTTTTCACCGCAGGAAATTGCAGTTCTTGCCAGAAGCTCGGATATTTCTTCGTCAGCTTTAACTTTAATAACATTAAGTCCGTTGATAAATCCGCGCGGCTCACCCAAAGCGGTAATATCAATGTCATATTCGCAAACATCGGTGGCGATAACAACATTTTTGATTATAACATCTTCTGACAGCGAGCAGGCAACGCCTACATTTATAATCATATCTATATCAAAATTATCAATCATTGCCTGCGTGCAGATTGCCGCATTAACCTTACCCGGTGAGCATTTTGCAACGCAAACGGTAACATCTTCAATAAATCCGCAAACAAATTCAACCCCGGCAATAACCGATACGGTTTTGCCCTTAACCTGAAATTTGATATTATCAACCTCGGTATCCATTGCACCTATAATGCCAATCATATTTAATCTCCTAAAAAATTGTGTGTGAAAAATCTCTTTCCCCAAGATATAGTGCTATTATAATATAATAATAAAATAAATACAAGAATAATTATTTTTTTATTGACAAATGGCTTAAAACTAATATATAATATCTACCGATATTGTGGAAAGTGTTTCTATCGCTTTATGGGTGAAGCAATTTCTGCACGCCTGTACTATACCGTACAGAGCATACGAAAATTAAGACAAGTTTGATTTTCAGAAATGGAGTGAAAAAAATGAAGAGAACTTACCAGCCAAAGAAGAGACATGCACAGAAGGTACACGGTTTCAGAAAGAGAATGGCAACAAAGAACGGCAGAAAGGTACTTGCTCGTCGTCGTGCAAAGGGCAGAAAGCAACTTTCTTACTAATTACAGAATGGGTGCGATTAGGTGAAAAGCAAAACCTTAAAGGAAAATAAAGATTTTCGCCGACTTTACTATCAGGGTAAAAGCCAAGCGTCCTACTGCCTTGTAACATATGTAGCAAAAAGCAGAAGAAAAGGTGTGCGCTACGGCATTACCACAAGTAAAAAAATCGGCTGCGCAGTTGAAAGAAACAGAGCGAAGAGAGTTATACGCAGTGCTTTTTCTCAACTTGAGGACAGGCTCAACGGTAATTACGACATTGTTTTTATTGCGCGCACAAAAACTTCAAAAGTAAAGATGCAACAGGTGCTTGAACAGATGGAAAAGCAGTTTAAAGCATTGGGAGTAATTGATTGATGGGTGCAATCAGAAATTTGATAAAGAAAGTATTGATATTTTTAATCAAAACTTATCAGATGACATTAAGTCCCCGTTTTTCACACGGAAGTTGCAGATACACACCGACCTGCTCGCAATATGCGCTTGAAGCTATCGAAATTCACGGTATATTTAAAGGGTGCTTGCTTGCAGCTTGGCGAATTTTGAGATGTAATCCATTTTCCAAAGGCGGATGGGATCCTGTTCCCCCTAAAAAAACTAAAGAGGACAAATAATGAGCAGTATTATTATGGCGGCTAATGCTGTATCTAACGGTATGGCAGTTTTTAAGCCTCTGTATTGGTTGTTCGGTAAATGTATGGCATTTTTGCTCGATATACTTAACAATCAGTATTTTATCGCACTTATTATTTTCACGGTAGTAACCCGTTTAATCCTTTTGCCGCTTAATGTAAAGCAGCAAAAGTCAATGGCAGGAACTACAAGACTGCAACCTAAAATTCAAAAGATAAATAAAAAATACCCTGACCCGAGGGACAGAGATAAATTAAATCAGGAAATGCAGGACCTTTATGCCAGAGAAGGTCATAACCCAATGCAAATGGGATGCGGCCCTATGATTTTCCAGATGATTTTCCTTATGGGTGTCATCGGTATAATTTATTATCCTATTCAGTATGTTTTAGGTGCAAGTGGATTTAATGA
>CAVLCX010000002.1:0-21330 GCA_963661525.1 bacterium | reverse complement strand
GGTATAATATTATTACCTGAAAGGAGGTATCCCTTTACTTCAATACCGATTTCCTGCTTGTCATTAACTGTTACTAATTTACCGAATGTTTTAGTAGCAATGTTTTCAAGGAATGAAGCAAGAGTAGGTGATGTTGCACCAAGAGTACCGTTGCTTATTCTGAGGATTTTTGCAAGGCCGTTAACTTCATTTGAAATAGGTTTAACAGCATTTGCAATTGTTGAAGCAAGTGTAGGAGCTGTTGTATCGTCTAATATAACACCGATAGCTGATACAAGGTTCAACAATGTAGTTACAGGTTTTTCAAAGAATTTGTCAAGTAATGCAACGATTGGGTTAACAATTCCTACAAATACTTCATCACGGTATGGATTGCTCTTGTCAGCGAACTTTTCAGGAGTATCAACTGTGATGCCTGTCTTTACTGCGATTGTATTAAGAACCGGGTAAAGTGCATTTTCGTAAATGCCTGTGTCAATAAGAAGTACGCCGATAATAGATGTGAGAAGTCTGAGTGATGTTGAAAGACCATTCATAAACTCATCTCTGTTGCCGGCTGAAACACCCCAGTTAATGCTTACATTGAGTGTTCCGTTATCATTAACAGCATCGCTCCAGCTTGCAAGCTTCTTGAGTTTGCTGCTGGCATTCTTAATATCTGTGTCTTTAATTCTTACAGCTAATGAGTCAGGAGAAATAAGTCCGTTAACTGCTTCGCTTATAAGATTGTATTTAGCTGAAACATTGTTTGCACCTGTATATGAATAAGCGTACTTATCAGTAAGGTTTGCAACAAGTGTTTCAATGAGTGAATAAGTTCTTACTACTACTGTGGTAAGTCCTTCGTTTGTGTAGATATCCTTAGGGTTAACATTACCGTTAGAATCAGCTGAGCGTGAATCTTCACCGTTAAGGTAATATAAATAGGTATTAAGTAAATCTATTACTGCATTTGCTGAATTAGCACCGATGTAATTTGAAAGTAATGAAATTACACCTGCAATAATATTATTTGTTTTGTTGATTGAATAGCCATTGATGCTTGAATCAGCAAGGAGAGATGACAATGCTTTATCAAGCTTTTCAATTGTGCTGTCAACACTTTTAACATCTTTGCTCTTATACGCTGAAATGTCAACTGATGAGTTAGTGGTTTGAACTGCCTGTGTAGTAGCAGTTGTTGTATTATTAGTTGTTGTGGTTGTTGTGTTAGCCTTCTTGAATGAATTTATAAGGCTTTGAACTACATCTATAAGTTTGCTTACATTAGTAATAAGGAAGTAAGCATTGTCTTTATCAAGTCCGATAAATCCGCTTGCTTGCTTTTCAAATGTAAAGCTGTATTTGCTTTCACGGGTGATTTGGAAAATGCTGTTAAACAAGTCTGTAAATGCACTTGTTTCATCAAATCCGCCGATTGACTGAAGAACACCTGTAATGATAGGAAGGTTCTTCGCAAATTCACTGTTATCCGAAACAATAATATTGTTTGCAAGGCCGAGGATTGCGTCAAGCCAATCTTCTACAAAGATACCAACGAAAGTATCGAAAATCTTTGTTGAATCAGGGTTTTCGGCGAATGACTTGAATTCAGTTACCTTTGTGTTAGAAACAATAGTGTAATGCTTTACACCGTCAGCTGTTTGCTTATCGGTTTCGGTTGTTTTAAATTTACCGTCGTAGCAGTATGTCCATGCATTTTTGCTGATACCGTACTTATCTGCTCCAAGGTCTTCCATAATATCGAAGAGCTGTGGAATAGCAACCATTAAGTTGTTAAGTCCGCTGTTTGAAACATTGTCCTGGTTATCAAAACCTTTAATTTGGTTTCTGAGCGACGGGGTTTTTACATAAGTGTCAACTGCTGTTGTAAATAATCCTGCAATTTCACTGATTACTTCTGTAAGTCCGGTTGCAAGTTGAGCATTTGTGTCTGAAAGAACACCGTTATCATCTGTAAATGCTTTCTTAAGAACTTTATCAAGTCCGCTGATTTTAGCATATTTCAGTGCTTTATCGGCAATGTAAATACCTGTGATTTTAGGTACGTTTGCTTCATATACACTGTCAACAGTAAATCTGGTACTTGATGAAATGTTTCCGAGAACATCTGAAATGTTACTGCTTGTTACACCGTTATATGTATAGTATGTAACATCTTTAGTGCGTTCAACTGTTTTTGAAACACCGTTTTCATCTACTTCTGTTTCTGTGTACTTTTCTTCTACAACTTTAGTTGTAAGTTCCTTACCTTTGCTGTCAACAGCTTTTTCGTACTTAGAAACCAAAGCAGGCTTGCTGATAATAGCTTCTGCTGTGATATTCTTTGTTTCGGCACTTGTAAGGCCTTTAGAAGTATCTGTGTATTCAGTGATTTTAAATGTCTTTTTATCACCGCCATTCCAATATGGGCCGCCCATCTTGTCGTAAGAACCGTCATTCTGGAGCCAATGCATAAGCAATGGAAGCATTTCGTTAAGGTCCCAAGCAAGTGTTTCAATACCGATGTATGAGCCGTAATCAGCTTTAAGGTCGTGAAGAATATCACTATCGCCCAACACCTTCATAATGAGATTGTGTTGAGTTGTTTCACCTGAATTTGCACTGAAGAATATCGGTTCAAGTACTTCGTTTACAAGTGTTACAACAAGCGGAAGAAGATTGAATATTGTTTCAACCGGTGATTTAACAAGGTTAGCCCAAATATCTTTAACAGCTGAAACAAGGTCAATCTTTGTTGAAGCAAGTGCGTCAAGTGCACCGTCAATAATACCGGGTACCGTTGAATTTGCGCCAGGGTAATCTTTATCAATAAATTTTAAAATAGTATCGTTAAGAAGTGTGTTGCAAATTTCTGTTCCTTCGTCACCGCTGATTGCCTTTGTTAAAGGAAGATAAATTTTAGTTGCGCTTGCAACAAGAGCATTGTTTTCATCTTCTGTACGGGTTATTTTACCTTTTGATTGTTCAATAAGACTTGGAAGTAAGCTGTCTTCATAGTTGATAACATTAAGCTGGTTTTCATTAGCAATTTCCTGATTATTGCTTGCTCCTGAGAAGAGTGAGCAGAAATATGATGAAAGTGCAGAATAATAAGCTTTATTTGCCCATTCATTGATTGTTGCTTTTGAATAGCTTGAACTTGTGTGTTTATATTTATTAAGTCCTGCGCCCTCATCTGAATTTGCTGCATCAAAAAGAGTAGGATTTTCATAGTATTCATCAGTTCTGTTATTTTTGGTAACACCATAATTACCTACAAATACATTGATAAGCGCTTCACGCTTTTTCATTTGAGTATTATCTGAACTACTGTTGTATTTTTTCAAGAACTTAACAAAGTAATTCTGAAGTGCAGTTTCTTTGATTGAATCAGACAAAAGATATGTCTTTTTCTTACCGTCCTGGTCAGTATATGTGGTACTGCCTTTTTCAAAGTACTCTAACAAATATTTCGGATTTCTACCGTTATCATAGGCAAGAGCGTTTATGATGCAATACATTTGTTCAAGGTCTTCATCGGAAATAAAGAAATCTTCTCCGTCCTGCCAATCGGTTTTAAAGCCGGCAGGCATTTCCTTGTTGATTGTTTTATCAATATCGGCAAGGCTGATTTTGTTACCGTTGCTGTCTGTTGCAAAGTTTACAATAATGCCCTTTAAGATATATGTTTTGTAAGCACCATCCCATGTACCAGATGAACCTGCAGGTATTGTATATTCATTGCAGAGGTCACCGTAAATTACTAAATCTACAAGTAATTCTTTAAGAGCTGTTTCGTTGCCGGTTACATTATCCCTTGCGCAAAGCTTTGCGGCAGCGTCATCAATTGAAGTGTAACCGTATGTTTTAGCAATAACCGCACCTATTTGCTCTCTAAGCGAATCAAGTGTAGAGAATGACTTTATTTCTCCAGGTGTGAATTGGCTCATTTCATCTTGTGGGGTTTCAACATTGACATCATATGAATCGTTTAAAATCATTGATTCTGCGCTGTAATCTTTGTAATTATTTCCGCCGTCAATAATGAGTTTAATATACGGAAGTGCATTTAAATCATAAACAAAGTATTGACCGATACCCAAATAGTAGTAAATGCAGTCCGCAGCATCAGAAAGACCTAAATCAATGCCAAATGCTTTGTATGTGGAATTCAAATAATTGCAAAGCTGACTTACAGTAGCAGATTGTTCAGCTGTAGGGGTGTAATCAACTGCCTTAAGTTGTGAAAGTGCAGCCAAATCATATGATGCACCGATTGTGAGGCAATTGTAATTACCGAATGGGTCGCCGAGTGAATTGAATTCAACAGGAGTAGCCTTATCATTGTACTGTTCTGCAACTTCGGCAAGTGTTTCAAGTGCAGCATCAATATCAAATGCTGTGTTGCCGGTATTCTTACTTCCTGCAAGCGTAGCCAAATACCACAAGCTGTTTTGATTGTAAGTAACTTTGTTGCCCTTTACGTCTGTGTCTTCTAATTTTCTTTCGCCTGAACCGTAAAGTATGTCTTTAAGTACAGAAAGCACACTGTTGCTATAAGTTTTGTTTGCAATAGCATTATAGCAAAATCCGGCAAGTGTAAAATAGTTGATAGAACTGTCAATTTGATTAAGGAAATTATAGTTTGAAACATTTGCTTCAGTATCACCGAAGATGTCTACTACAAAATCCTTTTGAGAAATTTTGCCCAATGCACCGATAAGTGTAGGCTGAAGTGCCTGCAACATTTCGGAAAGCGATGTATTCTCCTCAATTGAAGTTTTGTCGCTTGGGGTCAACTCGTCAACAGTTTTACCCAAACTGATTGCCCCTTTTTCATAGACTGCTTTTGATATTGCGTCTATGCCCATGAGAAGGGACGGGAGCTTATCTGCCAAAGCATTCGCTGTTTCAAAAGCAGATGAAGCATTGATGTTGGAAGTGTTCCACAATGGGTCATCATTACTGCTTTTGGCGAACGCAGTAAATCCAACCGAACAAGTGGTCACGACCATTACCACAGCTAAGAAAAAGCTGAGTATTTTTTTGCTCGTTCTCATATAAATTTTCTCTCCTTTACAATATGATTTACGAACTTTGTCGTATGGTAACGCATTTTGGATTATGCGCCGAGCAGTATTTGTTCATTACACAGTTTCTACACAAAAACTGCTTTTTAGGCGCAGGATATCCACACGCGTATTAACAAATACAATATATTTATATCAAATAAAATCTAATAAGTCAATAATTTTATAACATATTTTGAATTTATTGTGAATTTCAACATATTTTGCATTTTGAATTTGACAACGGTGTGCTGTTAAATAGACTAACTCTAAAAATATGTCTGACAAACGCCGAATTTATTGAGAATGACTGAAAAACAAATAAAACAGAGAAATAGTACATTAAAAATTTGTGAGAATGTAAAGCCAAAAACCTTTACGAATGTAAAATTTGTGTAAAGCATTACCGCTTTACTCACTGCAAAAAGTTTATTTTTCGCCTCGAAATTATTAACAAACTGTAAAATTTTCGTAAACGAATTGTGCAGAGTGACAAAAAAACGAAGCTGTTTTTGGCTAAAGTTACAAAAATGAGGATTGTGGGTTTAACTTATTGACTTTTGGGTGGCTGTATGTAATAATTATAATGTGTTTAAAGCACATATTGCGCCAATTTAATGCTGCGGCTTGTAATGAGCCTTCATTCTAATTCAGATTGCCTGATGGTCAGAGATTGCGACGGGCATTTCGCACAATATGTTAACACTTTACTTTTAATTTTTTAAAATTTACGGAGGTAAAAAATGAAAACGAAAGCAAAAAAGTTTTCACATAAGCTGCTTGCGTTGTTTATGGCTGTTCTTATGGCTGCTTCTTGCTTAACATGTGCATTTTCAGCTCACGCTGCACCTGTTAGCTCTGAAAAGCAGTATACAGATGACGCGTTAGAATATAACGACCTTGCTTGGAATATTCTTTCTGACGAACAGGCTGCAACAGCATTGCTTGACTATGCGGACCTTATGCTTCCTACCGTTGCTCCAACAGTTTACAACCTTCTTGCAAATCTCCCATCCAGTGTTACAGCTTATATGACATGGGATGGTACTAATAAGCATCTTAACATCAACGCGCTCGGTATTATTAAATATACCTTAACAGTCAAACTTGACAGCGTTAATGATGTAATGCTTACACTTGAGAGTGTTGCAGGTCTTCTTTATAAGTACGGTGGCTCTGTCGGTGACGCAGGTAACATTCAGGTTAAATCAGTAGCTTCAAGTGATAATGACAAGAATTTCTGGCATGTTACAAGAGAAAACTATTCATCAACTGAAATTGTTAAGAGAGTACTTGCTCTTCTTCAAATCAACTCAGCTGACTATGCCGGTAAGGATGTAATCGGTCAGTTATTAAGAGGTGATTTCAACCTCGGTCTTCTTAAAGGTGTTGTTAATATCTATAAGATTCTTGCAGAACCTTTAGGATTCAGCGATGAAAGTTACGCTACAAACCTTGTTTATAACATTGTTCAGCAACTTATTTTCAACTATACTAAATGGTATACACAAGATGAAATCGACAATTTCAGAAATGGTACAACCACATGGGTATATGATGACCAGCTTTTCGATAAGCTCTCAACTGAACTTCTTCAGAAGATAAGCGTTCTCGTTACATATAACCAAGAATATAATGAAAAGACCGAAGATGGCACAACTAATGCTATCCAGGATACATCAGCTACCCGTTATCTTGAAATCAAGGCCGAAATGAATAAGTCAAACTCGGATTATGCAACAGCAGCTGCTAAACTCGGTTATGACCCTAACCTTGTATATTCAAGCGAATTTAAAGATGATGACGGCAATCCACTTAATGTACTTCTTTTTGCTTATGGCCATCCGGATGAAAACGGTTATGCAACAGAGCAAACAACAAAGATTACATTTAAGCCAACCGATTCACTCTTTAAGTTCGGTTATACAGCACTCAGCATTGCTTGGGATACAGTTCTCAAGGGCTCAATCAAGCTTCTCCATGTAAACACCCAGGGTGACAGAAATCTTGATAATGCATACTATTATTATTTCGACCAAAAGGGTGAATGGAACACAAGCGATATTGCTTCTAACTATACCGAAGCAAAGATTAACGAATGGGCTGAAGCTAATTACGAAGCTTATGGCGATAAATCTGCAGAAGAATTTATTGCAACAGCTAAGGAACAGCTTTCATTTGACCGTACAGCTGATGAAACATCAACAGGTAAGTGGTCAGATATTGATGAAACAAAGCTCTTTGCTAAATTAAGATACAGCCCTCTTGCTGACTACGGTTTCAATATGCAAACAGGTCCTATCAACCTTTACTTTGCACAAACCGGAACTGCTAATATTGATAACTTCTTTAATAACGAATATTCAAATTACAGTTCAATGGTAGCAGGCTTTAACGATGCACTTGTTGCAGCAGTTGATGACTTGTTCCCGCAAAGAGATAACATTATCGGCACTCGTCCGGAAATGGCAAAATCTCAAACTACAAAGGCAGACGGTGTTGAATCAATCAGTGATGCAACAATCAAGTCAATCACTTCAACACTCGTTAGCAATGCGCTTAAGATGGTTCAGTACACAGCAGATGCTACTGACGCTAACATTCTTAAAGCATTCTACGATGCTAACGGTACTGACGCTGTTCTTTCGGAAACAAATCTTGAATCAGCAATGATTCCTATGCTTGTTGCTTGTATCGGTCAGATTAACCTTGGCGCAGGCAAACTTGAAAGAATTATCCACCCATCAGAATGGGACGGTTGTAAGGATGCAGAAGCAGTTGCTTATGTATGCCTTAAAGAATACTTATCATATGTACTTCCTAATAAGGATTATACATCACTTGTAAGTGTAGCTGATGACGGTACAATCACCGCAACACTTGAAGGCACAATTCTTCCTATGGCGCGTGATGCAGTTGCATATGTACTTGAAGGATATGTTCCTGTAAGCTACAATGGCAACACTTGGAAGACAGAAAACGAACCTGTTGATTCAAGCGCTACAATTTTTGACCTCTTGAATTCAGTAATTCTTTACTACGGTGGAGATTACTCAATGAAGAAGTCAACTAATTCAGGCGAAAGAGCAATGGGTGTTGCAGCTCTTCTCGGCATTTGCGACGATGATGGTAACAGCGATCTTACAAATAACCTTTGGACTAATATTGATAAAGTTGCTAACAAGTTCTTCCCTATTCTTGGTACACTCCAGGGCAAGGAATACGGTAAGTTCGATTCAGAAGACCTTATCTGGAACGATATAGTTCTTTCAGTTCTTAATATTGCAGATAAGAAAGACAGTGGTTTCTGTGGCGTATCTAATTTCGTTTACAGACTTCTCACAATCGTATCTGCTGAACCTATTCAGTCAACAGGTATTGTAAATACTGTTTATGATTTGCTTGTTGACCTTGTCAACGGTCTCCTCGGTAAGCGTTATTCTTCACAGCCACAGGATTTCACACTTGTAGTTCCTAAGTCAAACGGTGATAACAAGCCATTTGATGATTTACTTCAGGTTGGTACTCTTGCAGGTACCGGCGGTACTGACATCGGTGCAATCCAAAAGGCTCTTTGCAACTTTGTTGAATTCACCGGTTATGGTGCAGACAGCACAAAGGGTGATGCTAACAAGTATGGCGATTCAGTATTGAGAGGTATTTTCTTTGCTCTTTCAGCAGTTAACTCTTTCATTCCTGAAGCTATCACTCCAATCGGAACTTCGCAGCTTAAGACTGCTTCAGCAAGCTTCGATAATCCATCAGTTAAGACTACAAGCAACGGTAGCTGTAACGATAATGTTACAATTACTAACAATTCAGTAGGTCTTAACCAAGCATATGTTTCAAACGGTGAAGTTAAGCAGCTTTCTCGTTATTATTATAAAGTAACTTCTGTTACAAAGATTGATAACAACGGTACTGAAACTGCACTTACTGCTCCAACAGATTTGATTGCACCGACAAAAAGCTATACAATCAGTGATGTTCCTATCTCATTTGATTCAAGCAACGATGCAACTTCAAACTCATGCGAAGTTCGTTTCAATTATGATATAGTTCTTGACGACGGTACAGTAGTATCACAGGGTAACACAGTTTCTGCTTATAAGTATATGACAACTGCAACAGGTTGGAAGGAAGCTGTTTATAACTATGTATATAATGATGACGGCTCACTCAGCAAGGTTACATTCCAAGGTAGTGACCTTAACAGTGCAAATTCATCTAAGGGTGAAGGCGACAATAAGATTGTTTCAACAAATTCATTTGGTTCTAAGAGCCAGCTTGTTGCTAACTATCCTATAAATATGGTACTTGATGCCACAGACCCAAATGCTATCAACACTTATTCATTAAGATATAGATGTAATCAGGTTGCATTTGGTGGTAACAGATCTGTCGATGGTATTTTCTTCTATGATGAAATTTCGGATTATAAGACATACGATTTATCAACTGCACAAACAAAGCATGTTGATGACAGCACATTAAGTACTGTAAGCATCGGTTCTGATAATGCTATTCCGTCTTGGGATAAGTCAACAGGTGACATTCTTAAGAGTAATGCATATGACTATGCAGTAGAAACAGCTGCAGGTTCAGGCGAATATGCTGATTGGGATACTAATAGTTCTAACGGTTATACAGCTAATGAAATTGAAAACATTAAGAGTACAATTAACCCTGACGGTACAGCAACTGACCAAATGCGTGGTATCAAAACACGACTTCATGTTGCTTACACACTTCAGGAAGCACTTGATGCTAAAATCATTGCCGGTTATCATATCAATGACAGCGGTATTTATGATTCAATCTATTTGAAGAATAACGGTGGTACAATTAACTACGATAGCTTATTCTCAAAGATTACATTGAGTGCGGTTGGCCTTGACGGTTTCTACATCAATAGTTCAAAGGTTACAGTTAACCAGAATAAAGCTCAAGAAGTTTATCCGTTTGCTTATGATGGTGAAACTGATGTTGTAGCAGGTGTATATCCTGTAAAGATTAACTTCTACAACAGTACCAGCTGCGGCTATGGTGAATTCAATATCATCATCGCAGATACAAGGAAGCTCAGCGAAGTTGACAGCAGTTATAACGACCTTGCTTCATTTACATCACAGTACAGAGCAAATGACTTCAGTGATTCAAGCGTATTTACAAGTGCAAAGAACGCACTTCTTAATGTACTTTCAATTAAGTCTGCTCCTTTGAGTGTTGATTTTGCTAAATCAATTATCGATAAGACACAATTCAGAGCAAAGACTTCTACAACTACATCTGCTACCGGCGATTTGGCTTATGTACCATATACAAAGGATATGACATCAGTTGAAGTAAGCGGTAAGACTTACACAATTCCTGATGAAATCAAGAAGTATGCTTATATAAGCGGTGAAAATGCTTGGGATGGTTCAGGTGTAGTAACAGGCGGTGTTGCCGGTGTTTACTATTATGATAGTGATGCTACAATGCCAATCTACTCACCAAAGCCGCTCACAGATAACGGCACAACTCTTACACAAGATCCGGCAGGATTTAATGTAACAAAGGTAGACGGTAAGTACTACCTTGCAAACGACCCACTTTACAAGACAACTTGGGATAACGCTATCACAGCTGCAGGTGACCCTTGTAAGACAAATACAACAACACAGGCAGAAAACGAACAGGGCAAGCTCCTTTACACAGCAACTCAGTTCGTATACCGTGATGCTAACGGTAACAAGTCTAAGTCAACTGAAGATTGGTCATGCAAGTTCGGCGAAGGTGAAAATTCACTTATCCCGGCTACAATCAACAGCGATTCAACATTTGTTGATAATCGTGGTTCTATTACAAAGGCTATCGATAGAATGTCTTATGTAACAGAACTTATGAATAATGCTCTTATTCCTGCAACAGATACTGCATTCAAGAATGTATCAATTGCAAGAACAGGACTTAATGACACAAACTTTAACATCTTAACATTCAGCAAGATGACTGATGAAGCAAAGGCATTAGAGAGAAACTTCACAGTAGATATTACATATAGCTACAAAGAAACTACTACTAATGAAGCCGGTGAGGAAGAAACCAAGACTGTTACAAAGACAGAAAAGGGTATCAATCCTGCAACAGCTGCTTCAATCGTAGAAAACAGTAACAACTTTGATGTTACTTACACTACAAATTCAACAACATCATCTGCTGTTGTTGATAACTACATCAGACTCTTCAACATCTATGCAGCAAATGCTGTTGAGCGTGGTTACCAGGGTACACAGCTTGAAAAAGAAATCAAGTGTGCATCAGGCAACATTTATTCAACTCTTACAGCTACTAAGGCTGTTTATGCTGAAGACGGTAAGACTGTAACAACTGAAGCTTCAGTTGCAAAGGCAACAGGTGCAAGCACACCTCGCTTTGGTAAGTGGGATGCTGACGGTAAGCTTGTAAATGACGGTTCTTACACAGCAGAATCATGGACCAGATATGTCAGAGCTCTTGCAGCAGCAGTTGCTCTTGCACAGTATGGTAACGGCGATTATGCTCATAAGGATTCAGCTAACTTGGTTCTTTCTGATAAGAAGGGCTACGATGCTTCACTCACAAATATCTACACTGTTGATACAGAACTTCAGGCTGCAGAGATTGCTCTTGCTCCTGCTGAAACTACAAACAGCACTGTAACAGTTAATGCTGTTGAAGGTGCTACTGTAACAATCAATGGCGCTGATTACTCGGCTCCTGTTTCAGTAGAAACCGGCTCAACAATCACAATTGATGTTAAGGCAGCTGACGGCTACAAAGTTGTTAATGAACTTACAATCAACGGTGAAAAGGTAACAGTTGACTCATTCCCTTATGAATATAAGGTTGACGGAGATGTAACAATTACACCTTCAGTTGAACAGGCAGCAGCTGATACAATTACTGTAAGCGGTAAGATTCTTATTGCATCAAATGTTGACGGTACTGAATCAACAAAAGGTATTGTTGGCATTGATGTAGTTGCTAATGGCGAAGTAGTTGCTACTTCGGCAAGTGACGGTTCATTTACTGCTACTGTTCCTGTTGGTACAACTGAGCTTACCATTCAGAGAAAGAATGTAACCATTAACAGAACTGTAACACTCAATGGTACAAAAGATATTTCAAATGCAGAAATTCCTGTATGTATCTGTGATTACGCAGGTGGCCAATCAGTTGATGCTTTTGATAAAGCAATATTTGCTTCAGCATATGGCAATAAAGATGCATATGATATCTATTGCGATTTAACCGGTGAAGGTGTTGTTGATTCATTTGATAAAGCAATATTTGCATCATTCTTTGGTAAGACAGTTGAGTATGCTCCACTTGCTCTCGACTAATTAAATTAAATCATATCAGGGGTAGCAATACCCCTGATATGTAACCGTTTATTATGAATGGTTACTTTATTTATAAATTCGATATGATCGGGTAATCCCCGTTTATATACCAGCCCTGTTTTAAGGGTTGGGAGGTTAAAGGCGATTGCGTTTAGTCACTGTTTATCCCTGATTTTACAATATCATTTCTTCAAAGCTTGCTTTTACGCTTTTGCGTTTTTATAACCGAGGTTTGATTTGGTGTTGTATGCGCTCTCGTCTCTCCCTAAATTTATTTACTTGGCAAGGAGGTAACACCTATGCAAAATGCATTTGCTAAAAAGAGAATAGGTGCTGTAATTGGTACACTTACTTTCTTGGTGCTTATTGCACTTTTCGTGTGCCTTCCTAATACTTCATACGGTGCAACTGTTGGCAGTGAAAAGCCAAATATTTATTGCACTTATACAGACTCTGACGGAAAACAATATGACGGTGATAAATTGCCTGCCGGTACTTACGATGTAAACTTCTATTTAGAAGGTGTTTCCGAGTTATCGGTTGTGCAGGTAACTGCAAAGTACAGCGCAGATGCTACTGTTGATACAGCGGCACAGTCGCTTCTTTCAGATGAAGTTACCGGCATTTCGTCAATGGGAACTATTACACAAAATTCAAATTTGGTGTTTGGTTTTGTTTCTGATTCTGACTCTTGTTCAGCAATCAATAGTGATGGCACATTGCTTGCAACTTTTTCAGTTGCTTTTGCTAATAAATGTGATGCATCAGATGTAATTTCAGTTTCAACCAGCCCGAATGAGACTTTTGTTTTAACAGATTATAATGATGGGCTTAAGGATGAGTATGCACTCGTTGCCCAAGCCGATGATTATGACGGTTCTTTATATCTTATGACCTGTGATGTTTCACCGAAAGGTCCAGGTTGTGATATAACAGGTAAGATTACTATTGCTACATCGCTTGATGGCTCACAGTACAATAAAGGTATTGGCAATATAAATCTTACGGTTAAAACTGCAGATGATTCAACCGTTGCAACTGCAGTTACAGATTCAAACGGTAAATATACACTTGCTGATATTCCGGCAGGTGAGTACAAAATGTTAATCAGTGGTGAAACCACTATTGACAGAAAGGTTACATTGATAGTTTCCGAATCAAAGACGGTTGATACTGTCGCAGTATGCATTTGTGATTATGCCAATGATGGTGTAATAGACTCATTTGATAAGGCTGCATTTGCTTTAGCATTTGCCGGTGAGTACAATGTTTATTGCGATTATGACGGGGATAATTCTATTAGTTCCTTTGATAAGTCGGTTTTTTCAATTTTCTTTGGTGAAAAAATTCAGTATAAAAATGTAACTTTGCAATAATAAATAGGGGGAAAGAAAATGAATAAAACTTTCAAAAAGGCAATTGCTGTCATTTTGTCAGTTCTTATGGTTGTTTTGTCAGTTCCTTTCACAGCACTTGCAGCACCTGGTGATTATGAACCAAATGCTAAATTGTCTTTTAGTATGTTCACTGAAGCATATGCAACGAACTTTACTGATTATTCAACCAGTGCTACAGCGGGATCGGATTTTGAATCATATGCTTCTCTTTACGGTGTGCCTGTAGATTATAATTATAAAGTAGTTGATGGCAATAAGACTTCGGGTACTCTTTCTATCAATAAAGATAAGGGTAACACATATATTGACTCTCAAAAATTAGAATGGGATAAGCTTTCAGAAGATATTCAGCTCGGTGTTGGTGATTATTTCACAATGACTTTAAGCTTTGAAGGTCTTTCTAACCTTGCTGCTCTTCAGTCACAAATTCAGTTCAGTGATTCTATCGAGCCTGCTGGTGTTTATTCTTATAAATCAGGAAAAGCCACTAAATATGCGTTCGGTACTGAAACTGAAAGAGCAGCTGCTAAGGGTACATGGGCAACTGGTAAAGGTGGTACAACTTTTTTGCCTAAATATTCACTTTGTAGCTCAGGCGTTGACAAAGATGCTTTTGATCCGACATTAGACCCTAACACTTCACATATCTCAGCTAATGATGAAGACGGTAAGATGAATGTAATCAGTTATGAATTTGGTGGTAAAGGTTTTGATGTTTCATCTTTATCAGACCCTGATGGTTATTTTGTAAATCCTGAAACAGGTGATTCTGGATATACATTTACTAATAATCCACCAATTGCTACATTTGTTTTCAAAATTGTAACTGACGACCCAATTGAATTTAATGTTTACCATCCATCAAATCTTAATAGTATTGCACTTGCTACAGCAGTAAGTGAAGCAATGTCTCAATACCGTACAACATACGCTAAGAATGTATATAATGAAGATACCAATACTAACGATGGTGATACAGAACATCCTGGTTCGAGAAAGATAACTTTCATGGGCTTCAATGAATTTAATCAGCCATCAACTTACACAATCAAATTTAAGGATGCTGCAGGCGTTACAGTTTCTACTCAAAAAGTAAATGCTGGCGAAAAGCCAACAGTTCCTGAAACTAACACAAAAAAAGCATTTAAATCTGATAATGCAGGTAATCATACAGTTACATCATATAGCTGGCCTACTGTTGCAGCTGCAACAGAGGACAAGATTTATGAAGAAGTAGCTACTTCTACAACATCAGCATGTTCTTACTCAAGAAGTGTAACAACTTATCCTACATACAAAACAAAAGGCGAAGCAAAATACACTTGTGAATGCGGTTATTCTTACACAGGAGAAATTGATAAGCTTGACGGTGATGCTTACACCAAGGCACTCAAGGATGCACAGAATGTTGACAGTTCTAAGTATACAGAAGCATCATATGCTAAGGTAAAAGAAGCACTTGATACTTATAAAGAAGAAACAGTTAGTGCTTACACATCACAGGAAGATATAGACACTGCAAAAAAGGCTCTTGAAGATGCAGTTAACGGTCTTGTAGCTCTTCCTACAACTGAAACTTATACTTATAAGTTTATTAACGGTGAAACTAAAACAAAAACTGTTAATATGGCTGAAACACCTGTTAACTATGATAACAGTGCTGATAAGATTACCGATAATAAGAACGGTACTCATACTAGAACAACTTACTCATGGTCACAGGATGGTTATGTATTTACTGAAGTTGGTAGCGACACAGTAGAGAATTGTACTCTTAATCACGAACCTGTTACTCCACCTACAATTAAGGCAGAAGGTTCTGAGGCAGCTACTTGCCCGGTTTGCGGTTATGTATCAACACGTCCTATTGATAAGCTTGACGGTACAGCTTACCATGCTGCACTTGAAGCTGCTCAAAGTAAGAATGCTGATGATTACACAGCTGCTTCTTTTGCAAAGGTAACAGCAGCTCTTAATGATTATGCTGAAGATGTAGTAGCTGAATACACAGATCCTGCACAGGTAGCTGAAGCTACAAAGGCTCTTGAAGATGCAGTAGCTCAACTTGATGCAGGTGTAGTTGTAACAGTTGCTTCAACAACACTTGGTACAACAACTCTTAACGATGCTGATGCTACAAAGGGCGCTAGCGCAAGACTTGCAGTTGGTGACGATGTAGTTCTTACTGCTAAGGCTAATAACGAAACAGGCGAATTCGTAGGTTGGAAAGTTGGCAGCAAGATTGTTTCTGATGAAGAAACATTTAAAACAGCTGCAGTATCTGACATCACTTACGAAGCTGTATTTGCTGAAAAGGCTGACGAATCATTTACAATAGTATTTGTTGACCCATACGGCAATGTAATTGATACTCAAACTGTTGATAGCGCAGCTGATATTCAAGTTCCTACTGAACCTGTATTACCTGGTTACACATTCACAGGTTGGTCAATGACTCCAGAACAAATCAGCAAACTCACAGACGGTGCTACAATTACAGCTCAGTACAAGAAGGACGAAGTTGCTAAGTATACAGTAACAGTTCCTGAAGGTGCTACTCTCACAGTAGACGGTGCAGAAACAACAAGCCCGGCTCTAGTTGCTTACGATGCTAAGGTTAGCGTTCATAAGGACGGTGCTCAAGCTTGGAAGATAGCTGACGGTACAGTAGTTGGTTATGGCGATACTTACACATTCTTCGTAGGTTCTGATATTGAACTTACTGTTGAAATGACTGCAGTTGAAAAGACAACAACAATAGCAATTGTTGACGCAAAGCAAATGGAAAATTCACATAAAGTTATTTTCAACGCGACAAGAACTGTTATTCCAGGTGAGACTGTGGTTCAGCAGGGCTTTGTATATGGTAAGAACTTAGCAGATTCTGAACTCACACTTGCTAATGTTGGCAATAAGGGTGCAGCTGCTAATGCAGGCAATGTAAAAGTTGTTTATAATAAGAATTCTGCAGAACAAATTGCACTCAGTTATGGTCTTACATCACAAAACGGTAAGATTTCTGCAGTAGCATTTGTTATTACCAAGAATAATCAAACAGGCGAATTAACAACAGTTTATTCAAATGTAATGCCATTCACATATGGTGCATAACAAATTATAATTTATTAGTGTTTTCCCTCTGCCCTTACGGGTGGGGGTAAGGCACCGGTAAATTTAGGAGGAAAACCAATGAAAGAGCTTTACACAAAGCCAATGTCACAGATTGATGAATTCAGAACCTATGATGAGGTATTAACAACATCATATACAACAGTAAATGGAAATGATTTATCTAATGGCGACGATGACAACTAATGACTTTTAGTTTGACATTGAAATAAAGCTACGGGAGACGGTAGAAATACCGTCTCCTTTTGCTTTTTATAAACTAAATATTAAACTGCGATATTTAGGACAGATTACCTTTATTTGTATATTGACAAATTATTAACAAGCTACTAAAATATAGGTGTAATTTGAGATAAGACATATATTTTAGAGGGAGAATACTATGCCTAATAAGGAGTACGAATACAAATTTGATACTGTCACTCCGCCTAAAGACAGGGTGTATGATGACAGAGTAATGCATTATTATGAAAATCATTCAAATGAGCCGGCGCGCCCGCTTATTTTAGCACTCGGCAAACATATTACAGACCGTGTGCTTTATAAAATGCCGTGGTTGCCTAAAGTAGGTAAGGAGTTAACTGTAAACGACCCTGAATATTGGGGCCTTGCTTCACTCGTTACTGATGAAATGGCAGAAGTTGCACTTAAAATGAAAGTGCATAAAGGTATGAAGCTTGGTGAAATAGTTAAAGCTACCGGCAAGAGTGCCGCATATCTTGAACCGCTTCTTAAAGAAATGGCGAATATCGGCTTGATTGAATATAATTGGGAAAATCCCGAGCGTGAAAAGCAGTATGTTTTGCCTATGTTTGTACCGGGAAGTGCCGAGTTCTTTAATATGAAATGGGACCAACTGTGTGAGCATCCGCAGGTTGCAAACTTTTTTGAAAGAATGACTCAACTTCCGCTTGAAGCCATAACACCTATGGTTCCGCCGGGAGGTGCCGGAATAGGAATGCATGTTATTCCGGTTGAAAAGGCAATTTCGATGGAAAATAACTCGGCTGATGTGGAGCATATCTCGCATTGGCTTGATAAATATGACGGAAAGTATGCCGCAGGCCCGTGTTCCTGCCGTTACAGCCGTGCTATATGCGGTGAAGGATGTGCCGATGACCCGGAAGATTGGTGTATCGGTGTGGGCGATATGGCAGATTACCTTGTTGAAACAAACAAGGGGCATTATATTACCCGTGAAAAAGTAATGGAAATTCTTCAGCGCGCTGAAGATAACGGATTTGTGCACCAAATTACTAATATTGACGGTAAAGATAAGATTTTTGCCATTTGTAACTGCCAGGTGAAAGTGTGTAACGCACTTCGTACCTCACAGCTTTTCAATACGCCTAATATGTCACGCTCTGCTTATGTTGCAAAGGTAGAGGCAAAAGATTGTGTAGCTTGCGGTAAGTGTGTTGAATACTGCCCGGCAGGTGCAGTTAAGCTTGGCCAAAAGCTTTGCAAAAAGGACGGTACATCAGTTACATATCCAAAGCAGGAATTACCTGATACTGCAAAATGGGGCAAGGATAAATGGTCGCCTGATTATAGGGATAAAAACAGAATTAACTGCTATGATACAGGTACTGCGCCTTGCAAAACTGCCTGCCCGGCTCACATTGCAGTTCAAGGTTACATCAAAATGGCAAGCCAAGGCAGATACACAGATGCGCTTGCACTTATTAAAAAGGATAATCCTTTCCCTGCTGTTTGCGGCAGAGTGTGCAACAAAAGATGTGAAGATGCCTGCACAAGAGCAACTATTGATGAAGCTGTTGCAATTGATGAAGTTAAGCGCTTTATCGCGCAAAAAGACCTTGATGCAAAAACAAGATATATACCTAAAAAAGTAATTCCTTCAAACAGGGGCGAATTTAATAATAAAATTGCAATTATCGGCGGCGGTCCTGCCGGACTTTCGTGCGCTTACTATCTTGCATTAACAGGTTACAGGCCGACTGTATTTGAAAAAAATGAAAAAGCAGGCGGTATGCTTACTTACGGTATTCCGTCATATAAGCTTGAAAAAGATGTAGTTGAAGCTGAAATAGATGTTATTAAAGAACTCGGTGTTGAAATTAAGTGCGGTGTTGAAGTAGGCAAGGATATTACACTTGATGAACTCCGAAGCCGGGGATATGAAGCATTTTATATTGCAATCGGCTGCCAGGGTTCACGCAAGGCAGGTATTGCCGGTGAAGATGCAAACGGAGTAATGAGTGCTGTTGATATTTTGCACGAAATTGCTGAAAATCACGAACTTGACCTTAAAGGAAATAAGACAGTAGTTATCGGCGGCGGAAATGTTGCAGTCGATGTTGCCCGTTCTACAAAGCGTTGCGGCGCAGATGTTATCGGTATGTTCTGCCTTGAATCAAGGGAAGAAATGCCGGCATCTGAAGAAGAAATTTTTGAAACCGAAGACGAGGGTATTCAAATCAACAATGGCTGGGGTATTAAGGAGATACTTACCGAAAACGGAAATGTTAAAGGTGTAGTTCTTAAAAAATGCATTAGTGTAAAAGATGCAGACGGCAGATTTAATCCGCAGTATGATGAAAATGATACAAAAACCGTTGAATGTGACCACCTTTACCTTTCAATCGGCCAATCAATTGAATGGGGCAATTTGCTTGACGGCGAAGCTGTTGAATTTGGCAGAGGAAACGGACCGCAGGCAGACAGTCTTACATATCAAACCGCTCAAAAAGATATTTTTGTTGGCGGTGATGTATATACAGGCCCACGCTTTGCAATTGATGCTATTGCGGCAGGTAAAGAGGGTGCTGAATCTATCCACAGATTTGTGCATTACAATGCAAGCCTTACCATTGGCAGAAACAGGCGTGATTTCATTATGCTTGATAAAGATGACATAAGCATTAAAACTTATGATAATTCGTCCCGTCAAATTCCGGGACTTAACAAAAATATCAATGCCAAAACATCATTTAGTGATGCACATCTTCCTTTAACCGAAGAGCAAGTTAAAAAGGAAACTGCGCGTTGCCTTGGCTGCGGTGCTTCTGTGGTTGATGAAAATAAATGTATCGGCTGCGGCATTTGCACCACAAAGTGCGAATTTGACGCTATTCATCTTTTCAGGGATAATCCTGAATGCAGTACAATGGTAAATTCAGATGATAAAATGAAAGCAATTTTACCTTATATGATTAAGCGTAATATTAAGATAAAAAAGGCTAAAAAGAACTGATTTATCATAATATGGTAATTAGGGCGGGTATTTACTCGCCTTGATGATATTTTATCAATTTTATTAGGGGAGGGAATGACAATGTTATTCCAAATTTATGGCGACACAGCCGGTTGGCAACTTCTCGGTTGGGTAATGGTCTTTGCAGGCCTCGTCATTATGAATGAAATTGCAAGGCGAAGCAAAGCAGGCGGAATTTTCTGCTTCCTCGTTTTACCGGCAGCACTGACGGTATATTTCATTGCAATTTATATCGGTGCGGCAAAGGGTGCCGAATGGGCGCTTAATAATGATACCTATGTTCACATGAACAGTTGGTTCCACTATGCAAAGCTGTATGCGGCAACAGCAGGATGTATCGGTTTTATGATGCTTAAGTATAAATGGAGCATCGGCAAAAAAGAGTGGTTCAAGGTATTTCCGTTCGTAATCGTAGCTATCAACATTCTTATCGCAGTTGGTTCTGACTTTGAGTCAGCAATCAAAGGCGGTATTTCAGGCGGCTGGTGGCTTTCATCAGAAAATGTATGGCTCTACGGCGGCTGGTGGAACTGGGTAAACGGTATCGCCGGTATCATCAACATTTTCTGTATGACAGGCTGGTGGGGTATTTACTCATCAAAGAATAAGCAGGATATGCTTTGGCCTGATATGACTTGGTGCTACATTTTAGCTTATGACCTTTGGAACTTTGAGTACACTTATAACAATCTTCCTACTCACTCTTGGTACTGCGGTCTTGCTCTTCTTCTTGCTCCTACATTTGCTAATGCATTTTGGAACAAGGGCGGCTGGATTCAAAACAGAGCTAATACCCTTGCACTCTGGTGTATGTTTGCTCAGGTATTCCCACTCTTCCAGGATAAGAGCCATTTCTCAGTTATCACCTCTGTTTATGCAGACGGATATATGGACCCTACGGTTCACCCAACAAACGCAGATCCTACAATGCAGGGCGTAATTGCAGTTATTGCTCTTATTGCTAACGTTTGCGTATTTGCCGCTATTATGAAGCGTGCTAAGGAACAAAAGAAAAATCCTTATAAAAACGAAATCTTCACAGACCAAAAGGATTACAAGCTTGCTCTTGAAAGAGCAGCCGAAAAAGCTCGCAAGGCAGCTTGATTTCGATAAAGCGGCTTAACCGCGCCTCGTCGAAAGGAATGGAG
>CAVLCX010000001.1:0-24989 GCA_963661525.1 bacterium | reverse complement strand
AATTCCTCTGTCTGTATAATCGTGCTTTTGAATAGCGTCAAGAATAAAATCATATCCGTATTCAGGCGGGTATCCCCTGAAAGTAGCTTCGTTTGCCATTTCATCAACAGCCTTGTGCATTGCATCAATAACTGCCGGTGCAAGCGGCTTTGTTACATCGCCTATTGAAAGGCGGATAACATCAGCATCAGGATGAGCAGCTTGGTATTCCCTCTGCTTTTTAGCAACAGTTGAGAAAAGATAGCTTGACTCAATCTTCAAAAAGTTTTCATTGATTTTCATATTATTTTAAACCTCCATTTTATACAAAATATGTTAATCAAATTTATTCAAATCAACCTCGCCCGTGAACACTTGTGTTGCAGGGCCGGTCATATACACACTGTCGTTTTCATCACCGCTCCAGCTAATATCAAGGTCACCGCCGATTAGGTGAATGGTAACATCATTATCGCAAAGGCCCAATGTAATTGCCGCAACAGCGGTTGCGCACGAGCCTGTGCCGCAGGCAAGCGTTTCACCTGAGCCGCGCTCATAAACACGCATTTCAATATTATGCCTGTCAATAACTTTTGCAAATTCGGCATTTACCCTGTCAGGAAAAATATCCGTATTGCTTTCGCACGCCTTACCGTATTTTTCAAGGTCAAAATCACTCGGATGTTCGTCAATAAACATAACTGCGTGCGGATTGCCCATTGATACGCAGGTCATTTTAAACTCTCTGTCAATAACAGTAATAGGCTCATCAATCGCTTTGTCCCCATTTGCATTAACGGGAATATCACCGCAGGCAAGCGACGGTTTGCCCATATCAACCTTGGCACTTACAACTTCACCGTTTTTTACATTTACATCAATGTACTTAACTGCACCCATTGATTCGATAGTAAACGATGTTTTATCCGTAAGCTTATGGTCATAGCAGTATTTTGCAACGCATCTTATCCCATTGCCGCACATAGCACCCCTTGAACCGTCTGCATTATACATAACCATTTCGAAATCTGCTTTTGTGCCTTTTTTTATAAGGATAATTCCGTCCCCGCCTACTCCGAAATGGCGGTCTGATAAAATAATTGCAGCTTTTTCCTCATCTTCGACAAATTCCTTGGTGCAATCAATGTATATATAGTCATTGCCGCAACCATGCATCTTTGTAAAAACCATAGTATCATCCATTCAAAAATTATTTGCAAATATATAATATGTACTACATAAAATCGTTGATTATTTCCTGCGCAAGAGTTGTAATTTTTTTACCCATTTTCATGCTCTCGCGCTGAAGATATTTGTGGGCCTGCATTTCCGAAAATCCGTTTACTTCCCTAAGTATAAGCTTTGCCTCGGCAATAACTTCATTTTCGCCGTCTTTTCGCCGGGTGAAGCTTGACACACTGTTTGCAAGCACACTTACCGTGCTTAAAAATTCCTGCCTGTCAACCGGAAGCGGAAGATAAACAAGGTTACTCATAAAGCTGTCGGTATCCCCGCGGGTGAGTGCAACAATATCAAACCCCGGCGGTAAATGCCCGGCTATATTACCGGCTGTCATATCCCTTAAACTTTCGGCACATACGATTACGCCTTCGCTCATTTCCTGTGCAATGCTTAAAACGCTTGCGCCGGTTGCACAAACATAGGTAACACTGAAGCCTTCACATTCAAGAAGAGAGCGCAGTTTAAGAGCTGTATCCTTTGACGGATAAGCTACAAGAATATCACGCATACTCTCCACCTCTGACTTACAAATATCTAATACGCTCATTATAACATATATAATACTTATTATACAATAGAAATCATCAACTTTTATTATACAAATTCACCCTTAAATCAGAAGGTATTTATTGTTAAAAATAGCTCATCTCCGCCATTCTGTTCTTTATACATTTCTAACAATTTACACAGATTTTAGATAAATTTAACATTTTTTTGTAACAAAGTAACCAAAAACCGCTTGATTATTTGTTGCAAAGGTGATATTATTAAGTTATATTATAGGTATAATAGCGCAAAATTATATTTTTTGTGCTTTCACACAAAGTAAAGGAGATGAAAATTTGGCAAAATTAGACAAAGATTATGAATTCCCTTTATATATTTTCCATCAGGGAAAAAATTATAAGGCATATGAATTTTTCGGCTGTCATAGAATTAAGGGAGATACATTTGCATTTCGTGTATGGGCACCGCATGCAAAAAGTGTTTCAACCGTCGGCGATTTTAACGAATGGGACGCAAGCGCCAATGTTATGGAAAAAATCAGCGATGGAATTTTTGAAGCCAAAATTGAAAATGTAAAAATATATGACTGTTATAAATACGCCATAACTACATCAAAAGGTGATGTAATTATGAAAGCCGACCCTTATGCTTTCCACGCCGAAACAAGGCCGGGTACAGCATCAAAGGTTTATGAAACAGGCAAATACCGCTGGAATGATTCAAGCTGGAAAAAAGAAAACTCCGGAAACATTCTTGAAAAGCCGGTAAATATTTATGAGATTCATTTTGGCAGTTGGAAAAGGCACGAAAACGGCGAATTTTTATCATATAGGCAAATGGCAGAGGAACTTGTGCCTTATGTAAAAGATATGGGATACACTCATATTGAAATGATGCCTATTATGGAATACCCGTTTGACGGTTCATGGGGCTATCAGGTTACAGGGTATTTTGCCCCGACTTCACGGTACGGCACACCGGATGACCTTATGTATTTTGTTGACGCATGCCACAAAGCAGGCATAGGCGTAATACTTGACTGGGTTCCGGCTCATTTTCCTAAAGATGCCTACGGGCTTTATGAATTTGACGGGGAATGCACCTATGAATATTCCGATATGAAAAAAGGCGAGCATAAAGAATGGGGTACAAGGGTATTTGATTACAGCAAAAACGAAGTCAGATCATTCCTCATTTCATCGGCAATGTATTGGGTTGATGAATTCCATTTTGACGGATTGAGAGTTGATGCTGTTGCTTCAATGCTTTACCTTGATTACGGCAGAGAAGACGGGCAGTGGACGCCGAATAAAAACGGCGGACGGGAAAATCTTGAAGCAGTTGAATTTTTCAAAGATTTAAACTGCGCTATGTTTAAAGAACATCCCGAAGTTATGATGATAGCCGAAGAATCAACAGCTTGGCCTATGATTACAATGCCTACCGACATCGGCGGGCTGGGCTTTAACTTTAAATGGAATATGGGCTGGATGAATGATATGTTAAGATATGTTTCACTTGACCCTCTGTTCAGAAAAGGAAATCATAACTGCATTACATTTAGCTTTTATTACGCATTCAGCGAAAACTTTATTTTACCTATAAGCCACGATGAAGTGGTACACGGAAAATGCAGTCTTATAAACAAAATGCCGGGCGAATATGAAATGAAGTTCGACGGATTAAGGCTGTTTCTTGCATATATGTTTGCTCATCCGGGCAAAAAGCTTTTATTTATGGGTTCGGAATTCGGGCAATTTATTGAGTGGAACTACAAGCAGGGGCTTGATTGGCTTTTACTCGATTATGATATGCACAGAAAAATGCTCGGCTTTACCAAAACACTTAACGAGCTTTATAAGGAAACACCTGCGCTTTGGCAAATTGATTACAGCTGGGACGGTTTCCAGTGGATTTCAAGTGAAGACAATGCAAACAGTGTTATCGCTTTTCGCAGGATTGACAAATCAGGCAAAGAAATCATTGCCATATTTAACTTCACACCTAACAGCTTTGATGAATACAGAATAGGCGTACCGAATGAGGGCAGCTATAAAGTTGTGCTTGATACATCGCTTGAAAAATTCGGCGGTTCAACAATTGCAAAGCACCCTGCATATAAAACCAAGAAAAAAGCTATGCACGGTTTTGAGCAAAGCATAGGTTTAAAGCTTTCGGGCTTGTCTGCCATTTATCTTGAAAAAGCAGGCAAAAAAGCAGCTAAACCGAAAAGCAAGGCTGTAAGTGAAAATGCAAAAGAAGTAAAAAAGGCTGAACCACGGGTAAAAAAAGAAGCGGCAAAGCCTGCTGATAAAGCAAAAACTGCTGATAAAAAATCAGCAAGTACCAATAAAAAGAAAAAATAAAAGGAGAAATGAAATGGCACATAAAACAGAAGTTGTAGCAATGCTCCTTGCCGGAGGACAGGGCAGCCGACTCGGCGTGCTGACTAAAAACATTGCAAAGCCTGCTGTTCCATACGGCGGTAATTACAGAATTATTGACTTTCCGCTTTCAAACTGTGTAAACAGCGGCATTTACACCGTAGGTGTACTCACCCAATACCAGCCGCTTGAACTCAACGACTATCTCGGAAACGGACAGCCTTGGGATTTAGACAGGCAGGACGGAGGAATTCATATCCTCTCCCCTTACGAAGCTATCGGCGGTGCAGAATGGTACAAAGGCACTGCAAATGCTATTTACCAAAATATCAATTTTATTGAAAAATATGACCCTGAATATGTTGTAATTCTTTCAGGCGACCATATTTATAAAATGAATTATGCTAAAATGGTTGATTTCCATAAAAAGAACAATGCAGACTGCACAATAGCAGTGCTTGAAGTTCCTTGGGAAGAAGCTTCACGCTTCGGCATTCTTGCAACAGATGAAAATGACAGAATCTACGAATTTGCAGAGAAGCCGAAAGAACCGAAGAGCAACAAAGCGTCAATGGGTGTTTATGTATTCAGTTGGGATAAGCTAAAAAAATATCTTATTCAAGATGAAAACACCGAAGGTTCATCAAACGACTTCGGTAAAAACATTATTCCTACAATGCTTGAAGCAAACGAAAGACTTTTTGCTTTTCCGTTTGCAGGATATTGGAAAGATGTAGGAACTATTGATTCACTTTGGGAAGCAAACCTTGATATTATCAATCCAAATGTTGACCTTGATTTAAGCGATACAAGCTGGAGAATTTATTCAAGAAATCCAATGGCACCGCCGCATTACATAGGCGAAAAAGCAGTTGTTGAAAATTCATCAGTCAGCGAGGGATGTGAAATCGAGGGTGATGTAGATTACTCTGTAATTTCACCTAACTGCACGGTTGAAGAAGGGGCAGACATAAGATACAGCGTAATTATGCCGGGCGCAACAATTAAAAAAGGTGCTAAAGTTTATTATTCAATAGTAGCTGAAAATGCGGTAATTGAGCCTGACGCAAAGGTCGGCGAAATACCGGAGCTTCTTGAAAAGCCTGAAGATTGGGGCATTGCGGTTATCGGTGCAGGCGCAACAATTAAAACAGGAACTCACATTGCACCTGGTACTATGGTAAAAGCAGGAGAGGAGGTATAAGAAATGAACGGAAAATCAGTATTAGGTATGATATTTGCAAATATTCACGAAGAAGCGCTTGATTCGCTTACAGCGATGAGAACTATGGGTTCTGTTCCTTTTTGCTCTCGCTTTCGTTTAATCGACTTTCCGCTTTCAAACCTTGTAGAAAGCGGGGTTACAAAAATCGGTGTTGTAACAAACTCAAACTTCCGTTCTCTTATGGACCATATAGGAACAGGTAAGCCTTGGGATTTAAGCAGAAAAAGTGACGGACTTTTCTTACTTCCTCCGTTTTCTGCCGGAAGTGCAAATATGTGGGGCAACCGCATTGACGCCATTTACGGTAACATCAATTTTCTTCATCAATCGCACCAAACTTATGTTTTAATGGCGGATTGCAACAATGTTATGAACATCAATTACTCCTCACTTTTTGATGCACACGAAAAAAGCGGTGCTGATATTACAATAGTCGGTGTAAAGGGCAAAATGCCTAAAAACATAGGTTCTGTACTTTGCTTTGATAAAGTTGAAGCAGACGGAAGAATTACAGAAATGAGCCTTGACCGTGATTCAGACGAAGAAGTATTTTATTCCTGCAATATTATGATAATGAAAAAATATCTTCTTGAAACTCTTATTCAAACAGCTCATTCAAAAAATGAAATTTCATATCAAAGAAATATCATTATGTCAAATATTAAAAATCTCAAAATTCACGCTTACGATGCAACAAATTGCTTTGTAGGCACAATTGATTCAATTCAAAGCTATTATAAAATTTCTATGTCACTTCTTGAAAAAGAAAACAGGAAAAAGCTGTTTAGCTCTCCTATTTCAACTAAAGAAAGAGATGATATGCCTACTCTTTACGGGCCTGAATCGGCAACTAAAAATTCACTTGTTGCAGACGGATGCATAATCGACGGGCAGGTTGAAAACTGCATTATCTTTAAGGGTGTAAAAGTTGAAAAAGGTGCTGTGGTTAAAAATTCTATACTTATGCAGGATACCGTTATCGGCGAAAATGCAAAAGTCAACTGTGTAATTGCCGATAAAAATGTAAGCATTAAAAGTTCGGCTGAGCTTTCAGGTGCAAAAACATTTCCTGTTTGCCTTGCCAAAAACACAAGGGTTTAATCGGAGGAATAAAAATGAAAGTATTATATGTTGCGTCTGAAGCACTTCCGTTTATGGCTTCGGGCGGATTGGGAGATGTTGCAGGCTCATTGCCTGTGGCTCTTCGCAAAAGACTTATCGGCTGTCGCGTTGTAATGCCGCTTTATGACGGAATCAAGCAGGAATTTAAAGACCAAATGAAGTTTATCACTTCTATTTCCGTTCCTGTTTCTTGGAGAAGGCAATATTGCGGTATATTTGAAGCAAAGGCAAACGGTGTTATTTACTATTTCCTTGATAATCAATATTACTTTAAGCGTGACGGAATTTACGGGCATTATGATGATGCGGAGCGTTTTGCATTTTTTGCAAGGGCTGTACTTGAAATAATTCCTGCAATTGATTGGAAACCTGACATCATCCACTGCAACGATTGGCAAAGTGCGTTAACTCCGCTTTATTACAGTTGCTATTATGCTAACAGAATGGGATATGAAAACATCAAAACCGTTTTCACTATTCACAATATTCAATATCAGGGCAAATACGGTGATGAGCTTCTTAATGATGTTCTCGGCATTGCACCTGAACATAATAACCTTATTATGTACGACGGACTTGTAAACTTTATGAAAGCCGGCATTGAATGTGCAAATAAAGTTACAACCGTTTCACCTACATATGCAAAAGAAATACTTGACCCTTGGTACAGCCATGGGCTTGACCCTATTTTAAATCAGCGCAGTTGGAAGCTTTGCGGTATTTTAAACGGTATTGATACCGACAGCTACAACCCTGAAACAGATAAAGACATTTGGGCAAACTATAATGCCGATGATTTTTCAAATAAGGCTAAAAACAAAGCAGAACTTCAAAAAATGATGGGAATGAATGTTGATGCCGATGTTCCTGTTATCGGCATTGTTTCAAGGCTTGTGGGTCACAAGGGTGTTGACCTTATGAAAGAAGTGCTTGAAAAGAGCTTGTATGAGCGCAACATTCAATATGTAGTGCTTGGAAGCGGCGAATGGGAATATGAAAACTTTTTCCGCTATCTGCACGATAAATATCCTGATAAAGTGGGTATTACAATCGGCTTTGTGCCTGACCTTGCAAGAAAAATTTATGCCGGTGCAGATTTATTCCTTATGCCGAGTAAGAGTGAACCTTGCGGTCTTTCACAAATGGTTGCGCTCAGATACGGTACGCTTCCTATCGTTCGTGAAACAGGCGGACTTAAAGATTCTATTACCGACTGCGGTGACGGCCAAGGCAACGGCTTCACATTTAAAACATATGACGCTTATGATATGCTCGGTGCTATTTACAGAGGTGTGGATGCATATAACAGCAAGGATTGGAAAGTTCTTGTTAAGCGCGCACTTGAATGTGATATGAGTTGGGGCAAAAGCGCAAACGAATACATTAAAATGTACCGTTCATTACTTAAATAACACAAATCACTTAAATAACATAAAAAAGCAGAAGTCTTATGACTTCTGCTTTTTGCAATTTAAGGTTTACTTTTTAATATTACGGGCGGGTTTTGAACTTTTTTCTGTAATTACTTGGGGTAACGCCCTTATTTCTTTTAAACAGGCGGTTAAAATAGCTTAAATCATTGAAACCGCAGGCAAGAGCAATATCGGTTATTGAAAGATACGAAAGGCTCAATTGCTCCGCCGCACATTCAATGCGATAATAATTCAAATAATCAATAGGTGTTTTACCCGTAACCTGCTTAAATGCCCTGCAAAAATACTGCTTATTCAACTGTGCCTCATTAGCCAAATCATCAAGTGTAAGCTGTTTTGAATAATCGTTTCTTATTTTTGTAAGCACTTTTTTTATCTGCTTATTTTTGCGATATACGGTATTTTGAACAGAGGGTGCAATTTGTGACTTTTGTTCTATTATATAACCTATAAGCTGCCACAAAAGTCCCGTTGTGGTAAAGGTGTAAGCCACACTTTCCTTTTCCATATTTTCAAAAAGCGAATCCACCATAGCACCTGCCGTGCTGTTTGGCTCAAATATCATTTCGCTTATTACTCCGCTGTCAAGTGCATTATTATACTTTTCAATGCACTTCGGTGATTGCGAAAGAAAGCTTTCCATATCAAACACAACACATTCATATGTGCAGTTTTCCGGCGTACCGCCGTGTATAAACTCGCTTGGTATAAAAACGCTCTGCCCCTTTTCAAGAGTGTGCGACACCCCGTTTATTGACAGATGAAATTTTCCGCCAAGCACCAAAATAAGCTCACATTCCATATGCCAATGAAACGGCATTTCGTACTGCGGGTGGCTTGAATCAACATAATAAAGCTGAATCGGAAAGCCGAAAGTTCCCCTGCTTTTATTTTCCTGATAACCTATATATCGCATAAAATTCACCATACCTTGATAAAGGCTTAAAAAGTCAATATTGTCCTACAATTTCACATTATACACCGAGCAACACATAAAAATCAACAGTATAATTAAAATTAGAAATATGATAATTTGAAAGGAATTAACCATGGATATTGATGTAATAAAAGAACAAATTTGTGATGTATGCCACAAAATGTGGCAACTCGGCTGGGTTGCCGCAAATGACGGTAATGTCAGCGCTAAGCTTGATGACGGAACAATTCTTGCTACACCGACCGGTATGAGCAAATCATTCATCACACCTGATAAACTTATCAGAATTGACGCAAATGGCAATGTGCTTGAAGCGGCAGAGGGGCTTCGCCCGTCAAGTGAAATCAAAATGCATTTAAGATGCTACGACAAGCGTGATGATGTAATGAGTGTAATTCACGCTCACCCACCGGGAGCAACAGGCTTTGCAGTAGCTCACAAAGCTATGGATATGTACAATATGATTGAAGATGTTGCCGCAATCGGTGCTGTTCCGCTTACACCGTACGGTACACCGTCCACCACAGAAGTACCTGACGCAATTGAACCTTACCTTGAAGAGCATGATGTAATGCTTCTTGAAAATCACGGTGCGCTTGCAGTCGGCAGTGATGTTATCACAGCATTTTACAGAATGGAAAGCCTTGAACTTTGGGCAAAAATCACAATTAACGCAGTAATACTCGGCGGAAGCCACGATATTGACGAAAAAAATATTCAAAAGCTTATTGACCTCAGAAGCTATTATAAAATCACAGGTCGCCACCCGGGCCACAAAATGTACAATCCTGATGATGAAATGCTTCATAAAAAGGAGGACTGATTATGTTAAAAGGAATCAATCCAATTGTTTCACCCGAACTTTTAAAAGCACTTTGCGAAATGGGGCATGGGGATGAGCTTGTTATTGCAGACGGAAACTTCCCTTGCGAAAGTGTAGGAAAAAACGCAATAGTTATCAGAGCCGACGGGCATTCAACAACAGATATTCTTGACGCTGTGCTTTCACTCATTCCGCTTGATACATACACCGAAAAGCCGGTGGCACTTATGGAAGTTGTAAAAGGCGACAACACACCTACACCGTCAATTTGGGCAGAGTATGATAAACTTTTAAACAAATACGAACCTGAACATCACGATATTGAAATGACGGAAAGATTTGCGTTTTACGAAAGAGCGAAAAAAGCTTATCTTATTATCGCTACCGGCGAAACTGCAATTTATGCAAATGTTTTGCTTAAAAAAGGAGTAGTGAAAGTATGAGCCGAGTATTAGCATTCGACTTTGGGGCATCAACAGGCAGGGCAATACTTGCCGAATATGAAAACGGAAAGTTAAGCTACAAGGAAGTTCACCGTTTTGACAACAGCCTTGTTGAAAAAGACGGACTTTTATGCTGGGATTTTGAATACCTTTTAGGCGAAGTCAAAAAAGCGATTGATATGTGCGAAAATGTTGATTCCTTGGCTTTTGACACCTGGGGTGTAGATTACGGAATGCTTGACGGTGACGGAAAACTGCTTTCTCTGCCCGTTTGCTACCGTGACGAAAGAACAAAAAGCGCAGTAAAAAAAGTATTTGATAAACTTTCTGATAAAGAGCTTTACAGCCTTACAGGCAACCAAATAATGCCTATTAACACACTTTTTCAGCTTTGTGCGGAAAAAGCAGAAAATGCAGATACATTTTTATTTATGCCTGACCTTTTTGCTTATTTTCTGTGCGGTGCTAAAACTGCGGAGCAAACCATTGCATCAACCTCGCAAATGCTTGACCTTGAAAACATAAAATGGCAGGAAAAAGTATTTGAAATCACCGAAAAGGATAAAAAAATTCTTCCGACGATAGTTAAAAGTGCCACAATTGCAGGCGAATGCAAGGGTATAAAAGTAATCAAAGTTGCAGGGCATGATACACAATGCGCCGTTTGCGCTATGCCGGCGGCAGAAAACGAAACTTCCGCATTTTTATCTTGCGGAACTTGGTCGCTTATCGGATGTGAAAACGATAAACCGATTTTAAGCGAAAAAAGTATGAAAGACGAACTTTCAAACGAGCTTGGCGCAAACAAAAAAATAAACTATCTTAAAAACATCAGCGGATTATGGCTTATTCAGGAAATCAGGCGCAACTTTGCAGATGCGGGCAAAAAATATTCTTACAACGATATGGAAATGCTTGCAAGGGGCGCAAAAGCATTTGAATATTTTATAGACCCTGATGATGAAAGCTTTGCAACGCCGAAAAATATGCCTGAAAAAATTTGCGCATATTGTGAAAAAACCGGGCAAGGCAAACCTGAAAGCGACGGTGCGATGATTAGGTGCATTTATGAAAGCCTTGCTATGAAATACAGATTTGCAATAAAGCAAATTGAAGAAAACACGGGCAAAAAATTTGATGTACTCCACCTTTTAGGCGGCGGTACGAAAGATAATTTCTTATGCCAAATGACAGCAGACAGTTTAAACATTGATGTTATTGCCGGGCCGACGGAAGCAACCGCGCTCGGAAACATTATTTTACAGCTTATCGCACTCGGTGATATAAAAGATGTAAACGCAGGCAGGCAAATCATTAAATCAAGCGAAAAGCTGACTGCTTATAAAAGTGAAAACGCAAGTGATTTTGATAAAAATTACAACAGATTTGTAAAAATACTAAACAAATAAAATATAAAGGAGTAAAATTTATGAGGTATCCAAAAATAGGTATTCGCCCTGTAATTGACGGAAGATGGGGCGGAGTTCGTGAAAACCTTGAAGAACAAACTATGGGTATGGCAAACGCTGCGGCAAAGCTTATCAGCGAAAATGTTTGCTATCCTGACGGTACACCGGTTATGTGTGTGGTAAGTGACACCACAATCGGCGGCGGCGCAGAAGCTGCGAAGTGCGAAGAGCAGTTTTCAAGTGAAAATGTTGTTGCAACACTTTCTGTAACACCTTGCTGGTGCTACGGTATGGAAACATACGATATGAATCCAAAAACCATTAAGGCTGTTTGGGGGCTTAACGCAACTGAACGCCCGGGCGCAGTATACCTTGCCGCTGTTATGGCTGCATATGCGCAAAAGGGTATGCCTGCATTTTCAATTTACGGCCACGATGTGCAGGATAAAGATGACGGCACAATTCCTGCCGATGTATCGGAAAAAATTATCCGCTTTGCAAAATGCGCTGTTTCGGTAGGCTGGATGAAAGATAAATCATATGTAAATATCGGCGGAGTAACAATGGGTATTGCCGGTGCTTACTGCAACGCTTCATTTTTCCAAAAATATCTCGGTATTCGTCCTGAATGGGTGGATATGACGGAAATTTGCAGAAGAATTACTCTTGGCATTTATGACCACGATGAATATGACAAAGCATATGCTTGGATTAAAGAAAATTGCAAAGAGGGATTTGATGTAAACGCAGGCAAAGATTTACCTGAAGTTATTACAAAATCAAAAGTTGTTGACCCTGATAAAGATTGGGAATTCATCACTAAAATGACACTTATCGTGCGTGATATTCTTTTCGGCAACAAGAAGCTTGATGAAATGGGCTGGCACGAAGAAGCACTTGGCAAAAATGCTGTTGCCGCCGGTTTCCAAGGCCAAAGAAACTGGACTGACTGGCTTCCTAACGCTGACTTTACAGAATCTATTATGGCATCTTCATTTGACTGGAACGGCAAAAAAATGCCTACTCCGTTTGCAACGGAAAACGATACTTTAAACGGTGTTTCAATGATGCTCGGCTTACTTGTATCTGACACAGCGCCTTGTTTCCACGATGTTCGTACTTTCTGGAGTCCTGACGCCTGCGAAAGAGTTACAGGCAAAAGGCCTGAAGGTATTGCGAAAGACGGATTTATTCACCTTATCAATTCGGGTGCAACCGCACTTGACGGTTCCGGCGCATCTAAAAACGCGCAGGGCAAAGGCTGTATGAAGCCATTCTGGGAAATGACAAACGACGATATTAAAGCCTGCCTTAATGCAACAGATTGGTGCAGAGCAAATTATGAATATTTCCGCGGCGGCGGATTTTCATCTCACTTCCGTTGCAAAGCCGAAATGCCTGTTACAATGCTTCGTGTAAATATTGTTGAAGGTATCGGCCCTGTTCTTCAGCTTGCCGAGGGATATACGGTTGATTTGCCGGATGATATTCATACCACACTTGATAAGCGCACAGACCCATCATGGCCTACAACTTGGTTTGCACCTAAACTTACCGGCAAAGGCGCATTTAAAGATGTATACAGCGTTATGGCAAATTGGGGCGCAAACCACGGTGTTACTGTTTACGGGCATGTGGGAAGCGAGCTTATCACGCTTGCATCAATGCTTCGCATTCCTGTAAATATGCACAATGTAGACGAGGGCAAAATCTTCCGTCCGCATTGCTGGGCTTCATTCGGCACTGATGATATTCAGGCAGCCGATTATTCAGCTTGCAAAACCTACGGTCCGCTTTATAAATAATCATACATATGACAAAAGGAAGTTGATTTCTCAACTTCCTTTTTCTTTGTGAATTTTAGGCGAACAATGTTCGCCCCTACGGTAACTTATAAAAAAATAAAACCGCCTACATAAAGTAAGCGGTTTATAAATGTCGGCGTCACCTATTTTCCCGGGAGGCTGCCCTCCAAGTATTTTCGGCACATTTGAGCTTAACTACCGTGTTCGGGATGGGAACGGGTGGACCCTCAAAGTAATCGGCACCGACTGCAAGCAGTATATTAACACAAGAAACACCCAATGTCAACACTACTCACTTAATTTACTGTAAAAATAATACATAATTTTGCCGAGATATGCTTTAATAAGCGCAGTATATTCCTCTTTGCTTACAGGTATTAAATCCTTTGAATAGCACATATTTTCATATATTACGCTATATTCCCTAACATTATACCCTGCGCCGAAAAATCCGTTTTTAACATAAAATTCCCTTCGTTTTATGCGTTCATCATCATTTTCGGCATTTTCATCAAGCGCTTCAATATTAAGCACCAAGCGGCAATTCGGAAATTTATCTTTAACAAGTGAAAGTATTTTTGAGCCGATACCGTTACCCCTTGCTTCAGGTGAAACAGCAAGGTAAAAAATAAATACAATATCATTAAACCACACCGTATACACTAAACCTTTAAATTCATCACCCTGTGTTACGGCGAAAAAAGTTACATTACTCCCCTTGGCTTTACGGTAAAGAATTGCAAAAGGTATTCTTTCCGCAGGCGGAAATGCAGAGTTGTACAATTTTTTTGCATTTTCATAATACCGCTTATTATTTTTCAAATCCTTTAGTTCTAACATACTATCACCATATAATTATTTTGAATTATTATATCACAAGTGTGCATTTTCATCAAGAAAAACAAAAACACAGCCCGAGCTGACTTCCCGAACTGTGCTTTCGCCATTGCACCCTCATTCATTATAATAAAAAACGAAAAAACATTAAAATATTTATATAACTATAAAGGAGCGGCGCTTTTGGGGTGTTTCTTTATTTTTATTATTCATTTATTTTGGTGTTGACAAAAAGATTTTCTTTTGTTATAATTTGAACATACACTTTTGCGCTTAAAAGTGTTAAAGCTTTTAAGCGCTAAATCATAATTGTGATATTGACAAATTTCAGCAGACAATTATAATAGTTAGTACGGAGGGCAAAACTATGGATAATATGACCAACACAAATTTTAAAAGAAAGCTTCCTGTACCGCAGGAAATAAAAAAGGAAATGCCGCTTTCAAAAGAGGCAGAAGAAATTAAAGCAAAAAGAGATATAGAAATAGCCAAAGTATTTAAGGGTGAAAGCGATAAATTTTTACTTATTATAGGCCCTTGCTCAGCTGACAGGCACGATGCTGTACTTGATTACATTCACCACCTTGCAGATGTGCAAAAGGAAGTTGAAGATAAGATTTTAATTATACCGAGAATTTATACAGGCAAGCCGAGAACAACAGGCGCAGGATATAAGGGTATGCTCCACCAGCCTGACCCTGATAAGAAGCCTGATATGCTTGAAGGAATTAAAGCAATTCGCTCACTTCATAAAGATGCAATTGAGCAAACAGGTTTAACTTGTGCGGATGAAATGCTTTACCCTGAAAATCACAGATACCTTTCAGACCTTCTTTCATATGTTGCAGTAGGCGCAAGAAGCGTTGAAAATCAGGAGCATAGGCTTGTATCATCAGGGCTTGATATTCCGGTAGGTATGAAAAACCCAACAAGCGGTGACCTTTCAATTATGCTCAACTCAATCAAAGCAGCGCAGGGCGACCACACTTTCCTTTACAGAGGCTGGGAGGTTGAATCAAAGGGCAATGAGCTTGCACACGCAATTCTTCGCGGAAGTGTAAGCAAGCACGGTAATAACCACGCAAACTACCATTATGAAGATTTAAGAAAGCTTCACGATGCATACTGCACCGGAAATTACAAAAACCCTGCTGTTATAGTAGATACAAACCATTCAAATTCAGGTAAGAAGTATCTTGAACAGGTTAGAATTGCTAACGAAGTTCTCCATTCAATGCGCCACAGCGATGATATTAAAAATATGGTTAAAGGCTTTATGGTTGAGTCATATATTGAAGACGGAAGCCAAAAAGTTGAGGACGGTGTATACGGCAAATCAATTACCGACCCTTGCCTTGGCTGGGATAGAACAAAAGATATGATTTTTGCAATTGCCGACCAACTTTAATTAAATAATAAACAAAACGCATCTTTGAAGCTTAATGCACAAAGATGCGTTTTTATTTAACTTATCAAATTACATTCCTGCCCTTTCGGGTGGAATTTGCCCGTGCATTTTTCGCAGGCACCGTGGTTGCACTTACCGCATACATTAGTGCCGCACCTGCCACAGCAGGTTTTGGAATTAGGGCAAATATTATAATCCCCACCGCTCACTTTTATTGCCTTGCCGTTAACAAGTGAGTCGGATATTTTATACCTTGCGCTTTCATAAATTGACGCAATAGTTGAGCGGGCAACCTGCATTTGAAGTGCACATTCCATTTGGGTGAGCCCCATATAATCAATCAAACGCAGCGTTTCATATTCATCAACGGTGATTTCAACAAATTCCCTATTATTCTTAATTTTGATAAATTCCGTTATATCCGGTTCAAAACAAACCGTTCTTGATTTTTTAGGCCTTGCCATAATAGCTCCTTAAAATACCGTAACTTAATTTTTTGATGACTTAAGCATTGATACAATCACCCTGCCGAGTTCCTCTTTATTAAACACCGGAAGCGGCTCAATAAGTGCATCAATACACCCTGCCACAGCAAAAGTAATAGTTGAAACTTCAAAATAATTATCTTCAATATTAAAACCGTTGCTTTGAGATATTGAGGACACGAGATTTTCTTTAAGCATTTTTATTGCAGGTGCGCAAATACTGCTTGATTTGAATTTTGAAAGATATTCGATATTTCGCTCAACCTCATCAAGCAATTTATCAACAGCAATTTGCGGATTACGCTTGATTTCATCATATTTTATTTTTTTGGAAATATCAATAATTCCGTTCATTATAATCTGAAAACAGCTTTGCAGGCAGTCATCCATACTTTTATAGTGCAAATAAAATGTACTTTTGTTAATATCCGCACGCTTGCAAAGTTCAAGAACGGTAATTTTGCTTGTATCTTTTTCAACCATAAGGTCAAGAACTGCATTGAACACAGCGGTGCGTGTTCTTCTGATTCTTCTGTCCATTTGGAATTACTCCTATAAATTTATAAATTGCAATGTAACTTTCATTTTGACATATTATAGGATAAATTTCAACTTTTTGGCGGAAAATCGACATTTCATACAAATTAGTTGATAATTATTTGTGCAAAAAGACAACAACTTGATTATCTTCTCATAACCCATAAATTATTGATTTTTATAAAAACACAAACATAATGATTAGTAAACAAAAAAGCACATCAAATCAAATTATAAATTTCTACACGCTGGAAGACTTCGAGAAAGTGAGATAAATTTTGTATTTTGCGAGTGGGAGCTGTACGATGGTACTGCCCCCGAGCAAAAGACAAAAAGCGCCAAAAATGGCTTGGACTCGATGTCCAAGCCATTTTTTATAATCCCTCCGAGTGCAACAAGTTGCACCCACCTCCCTTTACAAGGGAGGCAAAAAGGTCTGTTTATTTTATACGGCGCGCTTTAGCCGCTTTATCGACAGTCTAATGCATCTTGTTTAAAATTGAGTAATCTTTTGCATTTATTACTCCGTCGCTGCAAACATCAAGATATGGGCTGTAATTTGAATCGCCCTTCTTTGAATTTACTGCGTCAATAAAGCTTAAAGTAAAGCTATCGCTGCATACAGAGCATTTAACTGTTGCTGTGTCATTTGCAAACGAAGCAAGCTCATATGTGTGCGCATCTTTCCAATTTGCATAAACCTTTTTATCACTTGTAATATTTTCAACCGACTCATTCCAAGTATCAAATGCCTTGCATTGCGGTGGAGTGATAACAGGAGGATTTGGCGCTTTGTTGCCGCTGTATGCAAATGTTCTGCCGATAAGGGAAGAATAATCACTGTCAGCATAAAAGCCTACCTGATAGAAATCCCTTGTAACATTAACATTTACTATCATATTTTCACTTGAATCAAGCTTGGTGTTACATTCATATGTAATGCCGTTATCAATTTCAGATACATCAAAAGCATAAAAGCTTTCAAAATTGAAGCCTGAACCGTCACCGTACTGTTCAAGTGAGCTTGTAACATAATTGCTTGAATCAAGCCCGCTGTTTTTAAAAGGAACATAAATCAAAGAATTTTCAAATGTTGCCTTAAGGTCAACCGTTTGGTCACCAATCATTGCGTTTGTAACATTGGTAAGCTTGGTATTTTTGCTTAAATCAAGCGAAGTAATATGATTTATTGTGCAGTTTAAAGTAGTCAGATTTGTATTTTGTGATAAATTGAGTGAAGAAAGCTGATTATCTGCACAATTAAGTGTTTCAAGCGAAGTTTCGTATGTAACATCTAATTTTTCAAGACTGTTACCGTGGCAGTCAAGCGTGGTTAACACTGATGATAAAAGAGTGATTGAAGTAAGCTCATTACCTGTGCAATTTAAAGTTACAAGCTTATTATTTTCAATAAGGTTAAGCTCTTTAAGTTCATTACCCATACAGGTCAAGGTTGTTAAATCCTTAAGAGCCGAAACATCAAGTTCTTCAAGTTCAATAAAACTGCAACGAAGAATTTTGATATTTGAAAAATATTCAATACCTTTAAGAGTTTTGATTTCGTAATCATCAGATACACTCATAAGAGTTACGGCATCTCTCTCCTCGGCACTCAAATCTCCGTCATCATCCAAATCATAATCTTTAACAAATTCTCTGAAATTTGCGTCAGGAAAATTAGTTTCATTTATAGCCACACTGTCACTGCCGAAGGCAACGACTGCCGACAGGCAGAGCGTTGCCATTATAAACGCAAGAAGTACAGATAACCATTTTTTAAACATCTTATTCATATCTGCCTCCTTAAGCCTTTGTAAGTGTGAAATCAAATGATGCGGTTGCATCTGAGCCGTCAGCATTAGTAACAATAACTGTTACGGTAACTGCTATTGACGTTCTTATTGCTGCCATACCGATATTTGTAAGTTTAAGATTACCGTCTGAATCAATTGTAAACTGTGTATTACTTGACAGTTTATATTGAACAGAAGTAATTGCATTGGCATCAGCCGGAGTAGGATTATATCCGATTGCAACACCCTTAAAGTTTCGATACGAGCCGCCTGCACTTGCCGTGTAATTACCGGATACTGCCTGGCCGTCAACCGTGAGTTCAAGTGAGGTTACCGGAATAACAATATTGATTACATTAAGTGTATAAGTCTTTGTATACTCCCTATCCCACTCATCAATCACTTTAACATTAAGTTTAAGCGAGCCGGTATCTGCTGTTTTGGTAATAACAACATCACTGCCGTTAATTTGAGCCGAAGCTCCGTTTTCATCACTTGAAGTGATTTCAAATGATTTTACCATTGCACCGTCATTAAGTGCAAGTGAAAGATTTGCTGTTTGCGTATCTTCAGGAACTTGAATAAGTGCAGTTTCTTCAAGCACGGTATCATCATTTTTAATATTGATTTCAGGTACGATAAACTTATGCTCATCAAGTACAGTCATAGCTTCTGTAAGGGCTGTGCAGGCATCGTTTATTTCCTGCTGTGTTGCATACATATTTGCATACACTTCATTTGCCTTATCAAGTGCAGATGTAAATGTATTTGCATATGATACTTCATAATCTGTCGGCGTAATTTTTTCAGCTTCATCAATTGCGGCTTTAAGTGCTGTTGTATCCCAAGTGGTATATGCTTTAATTGTAGCTTTATAACCACCGTCTTTTGATGTGGCTGTAATCACTGCCTCACCCTGTGATACGAATGTTACAACACCGTTTTGGTCAACAGTGGCAACATCTTCGTTATCAGATGAATAAATGCAATCTTTAATTACGGAAACAGAACCGTCAATATCAAATTCAGGTGAAAGGGTAACTGTTTGAGCAGGAGCGCCGAATACCTTTTCATCAGCAAAGCTTATAGCTTTAACACCGTATCTTACAAATGTTACCCAAACACTTGACGAACAGGTTTCACCCTTTTCGTTTGTAACTGTGCAAGTAATTTGCGAAGCATTGGCAGAGCCTGTTTTATTAGTAACAACACCCTCTTCATTAACAGAAACATTGCTGTTTGATGAAGTCCATTCTACTGATTTATAAACCGAATCTTTAGGAAGCTCATTGGCAACAAGATTTATGCATTTACCGTTTAATAATGTACCTGTAAATCTAATGAAGCCTGCGTTTTCACTTGTAACCCCTGTTGTTTCTTCATATCCGATTTCAACACCGGTAGTTGCAACATAAAGAACAAGCGAATCATACGCATCATTAAGCCTTTTAAGCATTGCGTCTGCCTCGGCTTGAGTAGCTTTGCCCTCATCAATCATAGTTTTAGCGTCTGCTACTGCCGCACTGAGTACATCCAAGCTTGCCTTGGTATATGTGTAAGTATCTTTTACACTTTCAATAATATTGTTATATTCATTTTGCTTTGAAGCAAGAGCGCTGAAATCGGTTAATACAATTATTTTAACTTTATCTGTAAATCCACCGTCAAATGCAGTACCCGTAATTACAGCTTCGCCCTTTTCAACAAAGGTAAGCTTGCCCTCGCTTGATACTTTGACAACATTTTCATCACTTGACTGCCAATTGACTGTTGCAAATTCAGGTGAACCTGAAAGTGTGTAAGCAAGTTGAGTTTCAGGTGATGTTGCATTAAATGTAAGTGCGCTTTCGGTAATATCAAAGCCGGTTGCAACATTATCACTCATTGTTACATTTACTGTTTTTTCAAATGTTCTGTCATATTCATCTGTATAAGTAATTTTAACTTTTGCCCATGCACCCTCTTTTTGCTTTTTAGGTGTAAGGGTAATTGTTTGGTCACTTATTGATGATTCCATTTGATATGAATCAAGCACATTCCAGCTGACTGTTTTATACATTGCGCCTTCAGGTGCAACTGATGAAGTAAGCTCAATCTTATTATAATCATTATAATTTGTATAATTACCGTTACCAAGGTTAACGGATACGCTGTTATTATCACCGACTGTTCCGTTTTCCTTTTCATTAAAGCTGCTTAAAAGCGTCTTGCGTGCATATGTTTTATATGTGATAGCTGCATCTGTTACATGAACATAAGGATACTGTATCATTTCGTTATAAGCATTTAAAAGATTTTCAGCAATTTCATCAATATCAGCTTGGCTTAAAGTATCATCCGTAAGGGCATTAACCGCAGTTTCATATGCAGTTTTAAATGTTTGCCCGTAATCATATGCATAGTCTTTATAATCAACATCTTTATATTCATCAACTTCTGCTTTGAGTACGGTACGGTCACCGTCTGATGATACATGGCATTCACCGTATATACCGCCGTCATATGATACACAGCGAACGGTTGTAGCGCCGGCAGAAACGAATGTTACAAGTCCGTTTTCATCAACCGTTGCAATATTTTCATCATCAGATTCCCAGTAAACATCTTTAATACTTGCCGAACCTATATGTGTAAGGCTCGAGCCTTCAGGCTTTATGGTTTTGGAAAGCTGATAGGTTGAACCGATTGCACCTGAAATAGTTGCCGGTGAAACAACAACTTCCGTTACCGGTTTAAATGCATACGATACCCAAACTGTATCTTGATATTTATTACCGAAATGGTCTTCAACCGTGCAGGTAATTAAACCGTAGCAAGATTTATTTTCGGTTGGTGTGCATTTACCGTCTTCAGATACACTGATAAGTTCGTTTGATGATTCCCAAGTAACAGATTTGTATGAACCGTTGTTAGGATAAAGCCTTACATTAAGGTCAAGCACAGCGTTTTTATAGCTGACACCGTCTTTAAGAACGCTTAAATCGTACTGATAAAATTCCTTTGTAGGTTCACCGTCAAGGTAAAGTTCAACCTTTTGAATGTAATTATATTTTTCAAGGCTGTTATATGCCTCTTCAAGCTCAATAACCATTGCGTCAACTTTAGCCTGCGAACTATTGTTTTCGTCAATCATAGTTTGAGCCTTATTCATAGCATTTGTAAATGTTTCCCAGCTGTCAGGATAATAGTTTATACTGTTGAGCTGCTGGTCATTATATGATTTAACAAGATTTTCAAGTGCTGTGTAGTTTGTAACAACATTAACATTACATTTTGCTTCATATCCGCCGTCAAAAGTTTGGCAGGTGATTACACAATCGCCGCCCTCTTTAAAGCTTACTACACCGCTTTGGTCAACAGTTGCGATATTTTCATCACTTGAATACCAATATACATCCGTACAGCTTGCGCCGATACCCGGTGTACCCTTTGGTGTAACGGTTGCTTTAAGAGTTTGCGTTTCGCCTATCTTTCCGCCTACGATAGTATCCGTATCAAGCGAAACACCAGTTACAGGGATTTTAGCAAAGGTGAGAAATACAAAATTGCTTGATTTTGTACCCATATAGTCGGTTACCGTGCAGGTAATCATTGCCGAGCAAGCCTCATTCTTTTTCGGCTTGGCAACACCGTTTTTATCAATTTCGATATTTGGATTTGATGACTCCCATTCAATGTTTTTATACATTGCATTTGCAGGTTTCAACTGCATATCGAAGTCATATTTATAATTGGTATATATACCTGCCGTCGCAACTTTAACAGTTACATGATTACTTTCAAGCGGGGTTTTGTTTGTTCCTAAAATATCAACACCCAAAATTCCGACAAATCCGCCTATTTTATAAAATGCATACAGAAGTTCGGAAGCGTATGTATCGCAAGTATCCTGGCTTGCCATCGGTGAATCGTAAAGAATATAATACGCAAGGTCAAGCTTACCGCAATATTGCTTATAAAGTGTTTTATTTTCACTTGTTCTTTTAACTACTGTTGAATCACAAAGGTTAACAATATTTTGGAGATACTCCTTATCAGGATAAACCGTAACTTCGGCTGTATCAACAATACCGCCGTCGGCAGATACGCAGTAAAGTGTGGCAGTACCTACATCAACACCGGTAATGGTTGCGTCCCTGTTATCATTTCTCTTTGTTTCAACTGTGAATACGCTTTCATCACTTGAATACCAGTTACATTTATAGCAAGCCGAATATGTACCGTCTGAACCGCTGAATTTAATAGTATGTGTAGCATCGGCAGTCTTACCCCTAACCACACTGTATGAATCTTCATCAATAGTATTGGAATCGGCAGTGTTTTTAGCCACCGTAACCGTGATTTCGTTTGATTTTGTGCGACCGTCTGCCGAAACGGCATATACATTAAACGTATCTGCATTTTCGTGGCCGGCATTTTGAGTAATTTCGGCAGTATGGGTATCATCGGAAAGCTTTTGCGAATAATATCCGTTATCAACTACCCAAGTAAGATTTTTGTTTGAAGCATTTTCAGGCTCAACCGTTGCTGTAAGTTTAGCACCCAAGCCTGCATACTGTGTACCTGCGCTGACAGATACATATTTATATGTTCTGTCACCTACGGTTACATCAGTTGTTTTATTTATTTTACTGAAAATACCGAGTGCGCTGTCAACATCTATTGTGATATTTTCAACCGGGATACCGTTTGACATATCAAATGTTGCAGTTTTTGAAGAAATTTCATAGAAATTACTGTTTGAAAGGTAGTAACCCGTTTGCGCCTTTAATACAACAACCGATTTACCGCCGGATACTACCGAATAGTGACCTGTGCTGTCAATCTGACCTCTGCCGTCAGTAGCAGGAGTATCGGCAGTTGCCCAGGAATAAGTGGTGTTACCGTCTTCATCCTCACCTGTTACCATACCCCAAGTTACATAGAGGTTACTGCTTTCGGCAACACGCTTTGGATATACCGCATAGGCGAGGTCTGTTTCCTGCCCTATTTCAAGGTAATTTTCACCCGTTATTTCCACATCGGATAGGTACTTACCCGTTTTACCCGTTACGGTAAGCTGAACTTCCCTTGAAATATTATTTGCAGTTGATGTAGCTGTGATAGTACATTTCTTTGTTGAAAGGTTACCGAATGAACCGCCGGCATCCCTACCTGTGATTGTACCTGTTACCGGGTCAACATAAGCAACGCTTGGGTCTGATGATGACCATACAATATCAGATGTATCACCGGTTGAAGGCTGAATATCTGTAATTGAAAGCTGAATTTGCGCGCCTTCCTGAACTGTGTTTGCACCTGAAATTTCAAAACTTTCAAGCGGCTGTGAATCAACAACTTCAAATGTGATTGAATCGTTATATACAAATTGAAGAACAAGGTTACTGATAAGCTTAACCGCTGTGGCAGTAAGCTGAACAGGGTCTGCCGCGTCACCGGCAATATCCTTAATTGCAAAGCAGGCATCAAGTATAGCTGCAAGCACAGCTCTGTTCATATCAATGCCGACATAATCAATAAGAATACCTGCAAGTTTATCTGTATCAATAGTACCGTTAACTGCATAAAATTTATTTACAAGCTGCAAAATACCGTTAATGATATCTTCCGTATCGGGCGAAGCCATAATTGTAACCTTACCCTTGTTTTTAAAGGTTACAAGGCCGCTGTCATTAACAGTGGCAACAACTTTACCCTGTGTGAAGATTGATGAACTCTTAACAGAATACATCGTTTTATAGTGAAGGCGAAGCGGAGTTGTGATAGCGTAAAGCTGAACGGTAGAACCTACCGCTACGGTAGTAGGCACGGTAGATTTATTGGTAATATGAGTTCCGTTTGGAAGGAAAGCCGCATACCATTCATCGTTTTTAACAACATTGATACGAAGCTTATCATTACCGATTTCTTCACCGTCTTTATTATAAAGAGCTACATGGATAACCGAGTTAATATTATTAAGATACTCACGAAGTGAATCAACAAGCTGGCCTTTATATGAATCAACCAAGCCTGCTATCGGCGAATCGGAGCCGAAAGCCGCTTCAACAATATCAATTATAGCTTCGGTATCCATTGAATCAACATCAACCTTATCATTGAAAAGTGCTTTTTCAAGAACAGTTGCCATAAGCTTACCGACAAGCGGAATAGGCTTAACTTCATTATCAATCCAGCTTTGGATTACCGCACCCTTTGATGAGTCAAAAGCTTTAACCACACCGTTTTGGTCAACATCAACCAAAGTCGGCATATCGCTGTACCATTTAACATAGCTGTTATCCGGCATTTCTGCATTAAGCAGCTTATATGTAAGGTTGAGCTTTTCGCCCTCCTTCATAGTTTCAACATATTCCTGCTTATCCGTTGCCGTTTCATCCACATATGTAGGTACAATGGTATCGGTATCCTTATAGAATATTTGAATATCCCAAAAGTTTTCAACACCGTCATCGGCAAAGGCGGTTACAGCAGGCATTACGCCCGTCACTGCCATAAGAACCGCAAGAAAAACGCTGATTATCTTTTTGCTTTTTCTTTTCATACGCAAATCTCCTTTTAAAACTCGTTTCGCCTAAAATTCCTGAAAGTAATAGCCCATTATTCTCAAAGTAATACAC